>JAJECR010000131.1 GCA_022821935.1 Candidatus Latescibacterota bacterium | reverse complement strand
TTCTATCCGCAGAAACTGCCCTTCCCGCTCATGCACGTTGACACAGGGTACAAGTTCGAGGAGATGTACGACTTTCGAGCCCGCATGGCCGAGGAATACGACGCGGACCTGATCGTCTACCGCAACGAGGACGCCATCACGGACGGCGCCAACCCTTACGACCTGGGCACGCAGCGCTGTTGCGGCCTGTTGAAGACCCAGGCCCTGCTCGATGGACTCAGGTCGGGGCGTTTCGACGCCGCGCTGGGCGGCGCCCGCCGCGAGGAGGAGAAGTCGCGGGCCAAGGAACGGTTCTTTTCCTTCCGGGACAAGTACGGGCAGTGGGATCCGAAGAACCAGCGGCCCGAACTGTGGAACCTGTACAACTGCCGCGTCGGCCAGGAGGAGTCCATCCGGGTTTTTCCCCTCTCGAACTGGACCGAACTGGACATCTGGATGTACATACACCGGGAGAACATCCCGGTCGTGCCCCTGTACTTCGCACGGGAGCGCCCGGTCGTGGTCCGCGGGGAGCAGCTGATCCCGGTGGAGGGGCAGGCCCGCATCCTGCCCGGCGAAACGCCCCGTTCGATGGTCTGCCGTTTCCGTACGCTGGGCTGTTCGCCCTGCACCGGCGCCGTGCGGTCCTCGGCGACTTCCGTCGAAGAAATCATCGAGGAAATGATGGTGGAACGCATCTCCGAGCGGTCCACCCGCATCATCGACCACGACCAGGAAGGATCGATGGAAATCAAGAAGCGGGAAGGCTATTTCTAACGTCGATTCGGTCGCCGAAGCGGTGTTTCGGCCATTCGACCTCCAGCGTATCTCAAAATGACCGACATCCAGACCTTTCTGACCCGGAACGAAGAAAAGGAACTGCTGCGCTTCAGCACGGCGGGCAGCGTGGACGACGGCAAGTCCACGCTCATCGGCCGGCTGCTGGCAGACTCCAAGAACATCTACGAGGACCACCTCGCTTCGCTTAAGCAGCTGGCGCACAAGGATGAAGCGCCCGACCTGGCCCTGTTGCTGGACGGCCTCAAGGCCGAAAGGGAGCAGGGCATCACCATCGACGTGGCCTACCGGTATTTCTCGACGCCCAGGCGTAAATTCATCATCGCCGACACGCCGGGCCACGAACAGTACACCCGGAACATGGCGACGGGCGCGTCCAGCGCCAACCTGGCGATCGTGCTGGTCGACGCGCGCAACGGCGTGCTGACCCAGACCCGCCGCCACGCCTTCATCACGTCCCTCCTCGGCATCCAGCATCTCGTGGTGGCCGTGAACAAGATGGACATGGTGGATTTCAGCGAGCGGATCTTCGAAGACATCCGCCGCGAGTTTCTGGACTACGCCGCCAAGCTGAACGTGAGCGACATCCGTATCGTTCCCGTCAGCGCCCTGCTGGGCGACAACGTGGTGGAGAAGAGCGGCCGAATGCCCTGGTATCACGGCCAGACCGTGCTGGATATCCTGGAGGACGTACAGTTCCTGACCGATCGCAACCTGGTGGACCTGCGCTTTCCCGTGCAGTACGTCATCCGCCCGGACCAGGACGCGCGGTACTACGCGGGCACGATACTGTCCGGCGTGGTCCGGCCCGGGGACGAAGTGCTGATCCTGCCGGGGCAGAACCGGACCCGGGTGACGTCCGTCTCAAGCTATGACGGCGACCTGGACGAGGCCTATCCGCCCATGTCCGTTTCGCTGCGGCTCGAGGATGAGGTGGATGTGAGCCGGGGCGACATGATCGTTCATCCGAGGAACCTGCCCCACGTGGAGCGGCGGTTCGAGGCCATGATGGTCTGGATGGACGAGACGCCCATGGATCCGGCCCGTCACTACCTGATCAAGCAGACCACGCAGACTGCCCGGGTAAGCATCGACCACGTGGACTACCGGATCGACGTCGACACCCTGCACAAAGTCGACGTGTCCCGGCTCGCGCTCAACGAAATCGGCCGGGTGGCCCTGACTTCGAACCGCCCCCTCTTTCACGACGCGTACCAAAGCAACCGGCTGACCGGGAGTTTCATCCTGGTGGATTACCTGACCAACAATACCGCGGCCGCGGGCATGATCATCGACCGCCTGCCGGAGGACCGCGTACCCATGGACGTGGACGCAGATTCCGAACCGAGGGCCTCGACGTCGAAGCGGTCCAGCCTGGTGCGGCCGGACCGGCGCGTTGCGCGGTATGGACAGAAGCCCTGCACGATCTGGATCACCGGCCTGGTGGGCTCGGGGAAATCGTCCGTCACCTATGCCCTGGAGCATGCCTTATATGAGGAGGGATACTCGGTGGTGGTGCTGGACAGTTCGGTCGTCCGCAGCGGGCTCAGCCGCGACCTCGGCTTTTCGGCGGCGGACCAGGCGGAGAACCTCAGGCGCGTGGCCGAATGCGCGGCCGTGATGAACGACGCGGGAATCATCGTCATCGCCTCGTTCATCTCGCCGAGCGAGGAAGGCCGCCGCCAGGTTGCCGAACGGATCGGAACCGGCCGGTACGTGGAGGTCTTCGTCGACGCGTCGCTGGCCTGGTGCCGGAAGCACGATACCACGGGATGTTACGAGAAGTCGGACCGGGGCGCGCTGCGCAACCTCGCCGGGGTGGACTACCCCTACGAAAAACCCCGCGATCCGGCGGTGGCCGTATCATCGGAGACCGACCCGGTCGATCGGTCCGTTTCACGGATCGTCGAGGTGTTGAAAGAAAGAGGCTACCTGCTGCCCAGGCCGTAACGCGAAAGCGCTGTACTCAGCCTTGTCTACCTTGCCGGCCGGCGGTCGGCAGCATACAGCACCCCCGGCACCTGGTGCGTCACCATCCCATCAGGCCCATGACCCAGTAGGCGGTCTGGGCGACGATAAACAGCAGGATGAAGGCGATGACCAGGGGCATGAGACCGCTTACGACGGTCCATTTGACGCTCTTGGTCTCCCGGTACACCGTCCACATGGTCGTGGAACAGGGATTGTGCAGCAGGGAAAAGAGCATCAGGCAGACGGCGGTGAGGAGGGTCCATCCCTGCTGGTCCACCAGGAGCTGCCGCAGTTCCTCCATCGTGTCCAGTTCGATCATCATGCCTGCGCCCGTATAGGCCATGATGATGGTCGGCACCACGATTTCGTTCGCGGGGATGGCGATGACGTAGGCCAGCAGGATCACGCCGTCAAGGCCGATGGCGCGCCCCACGGGCTCCAGCCACTGCGAGACCCAGACCGTCAGGCTCTGTCCCCCGGCGTAGATGTTGCTCAGCAGCCAGATCACGCCGCCCGCCGGTACGGCCATGACCACCGCCCGCCACAACACGAAGATCGTCCGGTCGATGAGCGAGGTGTACAGCACGCGCAAAATGCTGGGACGCCGGTAGGGCGGGAGTTCCAGCGTGAAGCTGCTGGCTTCGCCGCGCAGGAAGGACCGGGACAGAATGGCCGATACCAGCAGGGTCGTCGCGGCGCCGATCAGGACGATGAGGACCAGGGAGCCGGCCGCGGCCATGGCCGCGAAGGCCGGCGGGAACGAGGCGGCTACGAACAGGGTCGCGAGAATGATCAGCGTGGGCCACCTGCCGTTGCAGGGCATGAAGTTATTGGTGAGGATGGCGATCAGCCGTTCCCGGGGCGAATCGATGATCCGGCAGGCAACGACGCCCGCCGCGTTGCAGCCCAGGCCCATGCTCATGGTGAGCGCCTGCTTGCCGTGGGCGCCCGCCTTCTTGAACAGCGAGTCGACGTTGAACGCCACGCGGGGCAGGTAGCCCAGGTCTTCCAGTATGGTGAAAATGGGAAAGAAAATCGCCATGGGAGGAAGCATGACGGAGACCACCCAGGCCAGTCCCCGGTAGACCCCGTGCCAGATGAACCCGGTGACCCACCAGGGCATGCCCAGGGCCTCGAATAGCTCGACGCCCCGCGCGCCCAGCCAGAAGAGTCCTTCGGCCAGCATGGCGGAGGGCACGTTCGCCCCCGAAATCGTGACCCAGAAGACGACGCCCAGGAGCAGTGCCATGAAGGGAAGCCCCCAGACCTTCGAGGTCACGATTCGATCCAGCTTCTGGTCCCAGGGATAGGACGTCTTTTCGTCGGTACGGACCACCTTCCGTGTAATGGACTCGGCGTCCTGGTAGATGGCTTCGACGATCTCGTCCCGGTACGACCCTTCCAGTCCCCGTTGCATTTCTTCGACCCGGCCGAGTATGTCCTCCCCGGTACGGGGTTTCGTCGTGGTATCGCTCATATTCCTCATTCCCGTGTCTGCAGTTCAGTCTGGGCGCCCATCCGGCTGAAGTCTCCCAGCTCCAGGGCCTGGCGCACCCGGTAGTCGCCGTCGAGGAGCCGAAAGGCGATCCAGCGGGGGTTCGGCAGGTCAGGGTAGGATTCGCGCAGCATGCCCGTTATCGTATCCACGGTCCGGTCGAGGTCCCCGTTGCCCGTAATGCGCCGCGGTGCGTTGCGTATCGTTCCCTGGATCACGTCGGCGACCGTGCGCATCAGCAGGCCGAGTCCTTCCTTCTTCCTTGCCGTTACCGGTACGACCGGCACGCCCAGTTCGCGTGACAGCGCGCGGTGATCCACCGAGATACCCTTGTTTTCGGCCTCGTCCATCAGGTTCAGGCAGACCACCGCCTTATCGGTTATCTCCAGCACCTGGAGCACCAGGTTGAGGTTGCGCTCGAGCATGGTGGCGTCGACGATGATCAGGGTGCAGTCCGGGCGTCCGAAGAGGATGAAGTCCCGGGCGATCTCCTCGTCTACCGAGGCCGAAAGGAGGGAATAGGTGCCGGGCAGATCGATCATCTTGTACCTTCTGCCGTTAAACTCGAAGCCGCCCTCGGCCCGAATCACCGTCTTCCCCGGCCAGTTCCCGGTATGCTGCTTCAATCCGGTCAACGCGTTGAATACCGTGCTCTTCCCCACGTTCGGATTACCCGCAAGGGCGATGACATAGTCCCACCGGTCCAGCGAGATCCCCATCTGAACCAGGTTTTCCTGCAACGCGCAGGAAGCGCAGTCGTGTCCGGGCGGCGCGTTCGGTACGGGCGGCGCGTCCGGCGCAGATGATCCGGGCGATGGGGGCTGTCCGGGCTGTCCGGGCTGTCCGGGCGTCGTCGGTTCCGTACTCATGCTTCGATTTTCCTTTCTTTCTGTTCGCGCTCCCCGGCCGGTTCGGTCTGTCCAGTACGCGCGGTGGGTCCGGACCATGTGGGCCCTTCGATCCTGACCATGTCGGACTGTTCGCGGCGGAGGGCGATCAGGGTATTCCGGACCCGGTAGGCCGTGGGATCGCTGAAGGCGCTCTGCATGACCCGTTCGATGCGGGCGCCGGGCGTCAGGCCCAGGTCGAGAAACCTCCGCCGGGTCAGGCCCTGGCAGGCCGGCGACAGCCCTACGACGCGGCCCGTTTCGCCGTGCTGCAGCGTCGTTAGCGGGACGTCCGCCGCTTCGACGCGGTCAGCGGACGCCTCCCGCACGGATATGTTCGCCGCGACCACCGGGGCCAGTACGTGTTCGGCGTCCGGCGTGCCGATTACCACCCGTACGGGCGACATGTCCACGATCGTGATGACCATGCCGGGATGGAGGTCTTCCGCGATGATCTGGGCATACACTTCCGGGGGTTCGTCCTCGATGTGCACGATCTGCGCCGGTTTGCCGGCCGGCCAGTCGACGAGTTTCTGGCTTTCGATCTCCTTCATGTCACCGGCGGCGTTCGGGATCGGATCTCCCTGGGGATCGAAGGTGGGATGCCCCATATCGGCGTCCATCTTGTCGACCTGCGCTTCGGTCACCGTGTGTTCCAACTGGTGGGCACGGGCGTGGATCTCTTCCCGGGGAACAGAGGTCTCGTCGGCAAGATACCGCTCGAACAGCCGATGGGCCCGGATGATCTGGAGCGCCCAGCGGTGGCCCTCCGCCGTAAGCCGCATGCCCTGTCCCGTCATGACTACCAGGTCCAGCCGCGCCATGCGGTCGACCAGGATCAAGGTGTGCTTCGTCGATGTGCCCAGGGTGTTTGAAAGGGATTCCACGGAGGCCTGCCGGCCGTCGTGCTGAAACTGGTGCAGATGAGAAAGGGCGTCGTCGACGGCCTGCCTCGAGTGCAGCCACCGCCTGCGCCGCAGGCGCCAGTACAGACCATATTGAGGCAGGAACAGCGCGCCCACGGCAATGAGTATGATGATTTCCGTCATGATTTTTCCCGCCGGTCTTTTTCCCCCGGTCCTGCCGTCACGCATTCGACCAGGACACTGGAGGCGACCTGGTGCCCCACGTGGTGTTCCTCGCCATCCACACGCAGAAGCATGGGGCCTTCAAAGGGTTCTTTGCTCAATACCCCCACGACGCTGTCCGGCCGGAGACCGAGTTTCCCAAGGTACCGGAGCAAGGCGGGATCCGTGTCCGTCACCCTGCGAATGACCACGGTACGGCCGGGTTCCATGTCGGACAGCCTGTCGTGGTTCGTGCTGGCAATGGACCCGTCCTTCGCCGGTATGGGCGAACCGTGGGGGTCTGTCGTCGGATATCCCAGCATGGCATCGATCTTGTCCTCGAACTCTTCCGAGATCACGTGCTCGAGCCGTTCCGCCTCCGCGTCCACCTGATCCCACGTAAACCCGAGCGCTTCCGCCATGTACACCTCCAGCAACCGGTGGTGGCGGATGATTTCCAGGGCGATCTTTCTCCCTGCGTCCGTCAGCCGGATCGCCTGGTAGGGCCGGTGCTCGACCAGGCCGGTCTCCGACAGTCTCTTCATCATGTTGGTGACGGAGGCGGCCGAGACCCCCATCCGGTCCGCAATGGCGTTGGTCGACGCGGCTTCCGCGTTTTCCTGAAGCTTGTAGATGGCCTTCAGGTAGTCTTCGGTGGCTGGCGTAGGCATGAGAAACTTCCGTAGACCGATTTCAGCGGCCGCATGGCGCTTGAGACGCTTGAGACGCTTGCCGCGTGACGTGCCAGGAGGCGGCATGATTTTTAGACAAGACTAAATATATAGTTATATGATATATGTGTCAATAGTTAGATATAGAAAATCCGGAACCGATCTGCCTTGAAACGGGCGGATCCGTCTGTGGCATGCGCCGACTGGCTGAACAATACGCTTGTTTCCGGTAGAATCCCGCCTTTATATTCGAGTGCCGAAGCGCCGTCCAATCGCATGGAATGACCCCGGAGCCGTGATGACCAACCGAACCGTACTCGTGGTGGTGGACGACCTGTTTTTCTCTTCGAAAATCGGGGAGACCGTTCGGCAGCTGGGTGGCAAACCGCTTTTCGCGGCGGAAGCGAGCGAGATCCCAGATGATGCCGATAACAGTCCGCCGGCCGCGATTATTGTGGATCTCGACCTGTCGCGTACGGACGCCGTGGGCTTGATTACCCACCTGAAGACCGGCGAAGCGACTGGTGATACGCCGATGATGGCCTATGGCAGGCACACGCGGCCCGAAGCTTTCGCGCGTGCCCGGACGGCGGGGTGCGAACGGGCCGTGCCCAGGTCGGAGTTCGTGAAAAGACTGCCTGAATTCATAGAAGCCTGTTTGCGGAACGCCCGAACCGGGGGCTGAATCAGGCAGTACATTAATTGTTGAATAGGGATTGCGCGTTGAATCACGACCGCGCGTCGAATATCCGCCAGAACGGAAACCAGGAAAGCGCCGGGACGAAGCCCAGGAAAGCGCCAGAACGGAAACCAGGCATGACCAACAAACAGATCGGCAAGGTCCTCAACCAGATCGGATCGCTCCTGGTCCTGCAGGGCGAGAACACCTTCAAGACCCGCGCCTACGCGAATGCGGCGCGGCGGGTGGAAACCCTGTCCGAACCCGTGGAAGACATGGTGAATCAGGACCGGCTGGGCAAGGTTCCCGGCCTGGGTGCGTCCATGGTGCGTCATATAACGGAACTCGTCCGGGACGGGCAGTCGAGTTACCACCAGGACCTCGTGCAGACGGTGCCGGCCGGTTTCCAGGAAATGCTCACCATTTCGGGACTCGGCGCAAAGAAGATCCGGACGATTTACGACCATCTGGGCATCGACACCGTGGGGGAACTGGAATACGCCTGCCGAGAAAACCGGCTCGTCAAGCTGGAGGGATTCGGCGCCAAGACCCAGGAGCGCGTGTTGAAGGGCATCGACCTGATCAAGCGGTCCCGCGGGCTTCACCTCCTGGACCGTGCGTCGAACGAGGCGAAGTCCCTGGTGGACGACCTGCTTCGCCACCCGGACGTATGGCGCGTGGAGATCGCGGGAGCGGTTCGGCGCAGGATGGAAGTGATCCGTGAAATAGACCTCGTCGTAGACCATCCCGACCGGGAAAGGATACGGCCCATCCTGCATCGTTTCGGCGAGGTTCACGAGGAGGACGGCCAGCCCCTGACCGTTACAGGGCCTTCCGGACTGCCCGTCCGCGTCCATTGCGTTCCAGACGACACTTTTGCCGTCACGCTGTATCACTGGACGGGCAGCGACGGCCACCGTACCCGCATCGCCCGGCACGCCGACGACCGGGGGATCACCATTACGGACCGGCACGTCATACGCGACAACGCCGTGATACCCTGTCCCGATGAACCCGTGATCTACGACGTGCTCGGTCTCCAGTTCGTTCCGCCGGAACTGCGGGAAGGCGGCGAAGAGGTTGACGGGGCAGCGGCAAACCGCCTGCCGGACCTGCCGGCCAGGGCGGATATCCAGGGCGTAATCCACAACCACACGTCCTACAGCGACGGAATGCACAGTCTCCATGAGATGGCCGAGGGCGCCCGGGCGAGGGGATTCGGCTACATCGCGGTCTGCGATCACAGCCGGACCGCGGCCTATGCCCATGGACTGAGCATCGAACGGGTGATGGAACAGCAGGCGGAAATCGACGCCCTGAACGCCCGGTACGACGACTTCCGTATCCTCAAGGGCATCGAGTCCGACATCCTGCCCGATGGCAGCCTGGACTACCCCGAAGAAGTCCTGGCCACTTTCGACGTGGTCGTGGCGTCCGTGCACTCCGTGTTCAATATGTCCGAAGCAGACATGACCGAACGCATGGTCAGGGCGATCAGGAACCCGTACACCACCATCCTGGGACATCCCACCGGCCGCCTGCTGCTGGCCCGGGACGGCTATCCCGTGGACGTGGCCCGTCTCATCGATGAAGCGGTCGTACACGACGTCGCCATCGAGGTCAACGCGAATCCCCACCGTCTCGACCTGGACTGGCGGCATCTCGATTACGGCATGGCCCGGGGCGCCCGGTTCAGCATCGGGCCCGACGCCCATCACGTGGACGAGCTGGACTACGTGGACTACGGTCTTTCCATGGTCCGCAAGGGCGGGGTGACTGCGGACCGGCTCCTGAACCGCCTGTCAGCGGAAGAGCTGGTCCGGCAGAAGACCGGAAAGCACGGCACGGCGGCGAGTTGAACGGTCCGCGGCCGGTGCCGCGGCGGCGATCAGGACTTCCCGTCCCTGGTACCCTGGCGGGAGGGGCCCGGGACGCCTCCGAGCGAACTCGTGCGGCCGCGCACTGCCCGGATCCTGCGGGGAGAACCTGAAGCATGGCGAGCAGGAAAGCACAGCGGGAGCGGATGGGGGAGGTGCTGGACCGCCTGAAAGAGACCTACACCGACGTGGGTCCGGCGCTCAACTTCACCTCACCCTTCGAACTGCTTATCGCCACGATCCTTTCGGCGCAGTGCACAGATCACCGCGTCAACATCGTCACGGAATCCCTCTTTAAAAAGTACCCGACCCCCGGACACTACTTGGAAGCCCCCCCGGAAGAACTGGAAGCGGATATCTTCACCACCGGGTTCTATCGCAACAAGGCGGCCAATATCCGGAAATGCTGCCGGGCGTTGATCGACCGCCACGGCGGCGAGGTCCCCGCGCGCATGGAGGACCTCACCAGCCTGGCCGGCGTGGGCCGTAAAACGGCCAACGTGGTGCGTGGGAACGCCTTCGGCATTCCGGGCATCGCCGTGGACACCCACGTAAAACGCCTGTCCGGCCTCCTTGGTTTTACGAAGCAGACTGATCCCGACCGGATCGAGTCCGACCTGGCGAAGATTGTGCCGGAACCCGACTGGACGGGGCTGGGACATCTCCTGGCGAGCCACGGGAGGAAGACCTGCGTCGCGCGGCGGCCGCAGTGCGGCGAGTGCGTGCTGAGCGACCTTTGTCCATCGGCGAAGTAGGCGCCGCCGCCGTTTCGGACGTTGTTTTGTGTTTTCATCAGGTCCCTTTCCAGATATATTTACGATACCTTTAGGGAAGTCGGGGAGATCGGGCCGTCACGCGGCGCCCTCGATGCCCCGCGCTGTGCAAGACCCGGCCACGTACGCCGAAGCGCTCGGTCACGCGCTGCGCAAGACCCGGCCACGTACGCCGAAGCTCCAGGCAACGCGCGGCGCAAGACCCGGCCGCGTACGCCGAAAGGACGGGACGTGAGAGACGGAGAGTGAACATGCGACAGACGATACTGGTCGTCGACGACGAACCGGATATCGTGGAAATCATCCAGTACAACCTGGAGAAGTCGGGTTTTGATGTCATCGTGGCGGCAGACGGCCCCGCCGCCCTCGAGAAAGCCCGTGACGATACGCCCGACCTCATTGTGCTTGACCTGATGCTGCCCGGGCTCGAAGGTACCGAGGTCTGCCGCATACTGAAGCAGGACGAGCGCACGCGGTCCATTCCCATCCTGATGCTGACTGCCAAAAGCGAGGAAATCGACCGGATCATCGGTCTCGAACTGGGCGCCGACGACTACGTGGTCAAACCCTTCAGCCCCCGGGAGATCGCCCTGCGCATCCGAAACATACTGCGCCGGCGTACCGTACCGGAAACCCAGGGGCCGGCCCGGGTCGGTCCCCTGGTCATCGACGTGGAAGGTCATCACGTGTCCGTCGCGGGCCGCACCGTATCCCTGACGGCCACCGAATTCAAGCTGCTGGTCATCCTCTATCAGCGCCGCGGCCGGGTACAGACGCGGGAAGGGCTGCTCGATGTGGTGTGGGGCTACGACTACATGGGGTACGGCCGTACCGTGGACGCCCACATCAAGCGCCTGAGAGAGAAACTCGGCGAGGCCAGCGGCATGGTGGAAACGGTGCGCGGGGTAGGCTACCGCTTCACCAGGTAGGCTACCGCTTCACCAGGTAGGCCAGGTCATGCGGTTTTCGCTCCAAACCAAGATACTGGTCGGCTATGTCGCCTTCACCCTCCTGGTGGCCGGCGCGGTGTACATCTATCTGAACACGTCCCTGCGCGGGGACGTCAGCGGCCACACCCGCCAGCAGCTGCTCCACGACGCGCGCCTGATACAGTCCTATCTCGAAAACACCCCATCCCTTTCGCTTTCCCCCGGAACCATCGATCCGATCGCGGACCACCTGGGCGAACAGTGCGGCGCCCGAGTGACCGTGGTGGGGGAAGACGGCGTCGTTGCCGGCGATTCATCCATCCCCCTTTCCGCCGTTCCGCGCATGGAGAACCACGGCGACCGGCCCGAAATCATCGAGGCCGTTGCGTCGGGCGTCGGCAACAGCATCCGCTACAGCAATACCCTGGAAACCGACATGGCCTACGTGGCGGTACCTTTCGGGGTCGAAGGAGCGCGGGGCGTCGTGCGCGTCGCGCTGCCGCTTCAGCAGTTCCAGTGGATTGAGTCTCACATATGGAAGATCGTGCTTGCCGCCCTTTGCATCGGTCTCCTGTTGAGCGTCGTGCTGAGCTGGGCCACGGAAAGGCTGGTATCCCGCCCCATCGAGCGCATGACGGAAGTCGCTCTCCGGCAGGCCGGCGGCGATCTCGAGGTCACGGCTTCCGCGCCGGCCCACGCCGAGCTGGCCTCGCTGGCAGCCGCCCTGAACGAAATGGCTGAACAGTCTAAGGCGAGGATTTCGCAGATCCGGGAAGAGAACGCCCAGCTCGAGGCCGTGCTGTCGGGCATGGCGGAGGGCGTCATGGTCACCTCCGCGGATGGACGGATCCTGATGGTAAACCCGGCTTTCAAGCGCATGATGGAGGTGGATGCCTGGTGTCTGAACAAGCGGCCGATCGAAGTGGTGCGCAACCACGACCTGCAAAGCGCAGTGGACGCCGCGATCGACTCCGCGCCCGCCCTGAACGAAGACACCGTGTTCGACCTGACGCTGGAGTGGAGCCAGCGCATCTTCCAGGTGCATCTGACGCCCGTACGCATCGGTGAGCAGTTGCACGGCGTGGTCGCCGTGTTCCACGACACGACCGAACTGCGGCGCCTCGAACAGGTTCGCAAGGACTTTGTGGCCAACGTGTCCCACGAACTCAGGACTCCCCTGACCTCCATCAAGGGCTATGTCGAGACCCTGCTGGACGGCGCCATGGACGATACGACCGCGTTGCGCCGGTTCGTCAACTCCATCTTGCATCATACCGACCGATTGCAGGCCCTGGTCGAGGACCTCCTCCAACTCTCCCGGATCGAGTCCGGACAGTATGAGGTCGAGATCGAGGCCTGTCGACTCGACCGGATATCCGAACGGGTCGCGGAGGGATTCGCGGAGCAGATCGCCCGCAAGCATCTGAAGTTCTCGCTCGAATTCGAAACGGAAGAGCCGGCGCGCGGCAATATCGCGCTCATGGAACGGGCGCTCTCCAACCTGGTCGACAACGCCGTCAAGTATACCGAGGACGGCGGCTCGATCACCGTAAGCATCGCGGAACAGGGCGGGGAGATCGTCCTGTCCGTAGCCGATACGGGACCCGGCATTCCGTCCGATGCCCTGCCGCGGATCTTCGAACGGTTCTTCCGGGTGGACCGGGCGCGATCGAGGGCGCTGGGAGGGACCGGCCTCGGCCTTGCGATCGTCCGCCACACGATGGAACTGCTAAATGGCCGGGCCTGGGTCGAAAGCCGGGTCGGCGAAGGCGCGAGCTTCTTCCTTTCGCTCCCCCACTGGGCGGAAGGCCGGACGGACGCCAAACCGGAGCGCCATCAGCGGCCGGATCGTGAAGCCGTCGCCGGAACTTCAACGGGTGGAACAAGTTAATTGGCGCGTTCTTCCCCGGTTCCAATTCCGGCCAGGACTGGATCGGGTCCTTTTTTGGCATAAATAATACAATTACCCTTGACAGTCCTGTACTACCGATATTTATTGGTTACATAACCCAAAAAATGCAATAGAACCATCGGGGAAACAGGCCCGATCCCGCAAGACTCCGACCAGGCTTCTGAAGGCAGTCCATGACGCGCGGACGCGCGCGTCCGACTGGATCGTTTCGAAGGAAGTTAGCGACAGGTGGGGTTTGCTGTGCGAACGCGACGAAGGTCCGTCCCGCCGTCGTTTCCCGTCACAGGTGCGTGAGCGCGGCCCGTGACAAAATCTCTCTCCTCTAGGAGGTAGACATGGTGACCAGAGTAGTTGTCATATTGATCGCCCTGCTGGCGATTATTCAGGGAGTAGCGGGTGGCATGATGGATGATGGCGGGCTTATGATGCTCCTGATTGTCGTCCTGGGCATCATCTACGGTTTCACGGGAGTCGACGCGGAAAACGCGACGGATTACCTCGTCGTAACCATAGCGGTCGGCGCCGCTGCCGGCGCGGACGTGCTGAGCAACATACCGGCCATTGGCGCGAATCTGGACGCCATGCTCGATCCGGCCAGTTCAGCCCTGTATGCCAGTGTCGTTTCCATTCTGATCGTCCGTACGGTAAACCGGATCAAAGGCTGACGTACTTATGAGACACGGTGGGCCGGCGGTCGAGATTCCGCCGTGTCCCCCGGCCGGAATACCATGAATTGAGTCGACCAATAGATTCAGGAGGTTAGTTTTATGGCATCACGGATAGTCATTATCCTTGCGGTCCTCCTCGCCTTACACGAAGGCCTGGTCGCCGGCATGCTGCTTCCATCGACATTGGTTTCGCTGGCCCTGGTGATCCTCGGCCTGCTCTACGCCCACCTGTCGGTTGACGCGGAAGACGCCACGGGCTACCTGGCGGTTACGATCGCCGTCGGCGCCGCCGCGGGCATGGACGTGCTGGGCAATATCCCGGCCATCGGAGGCACCCTGGATGCGATCTTGGATCCAGTCAGCACGGTACTCTACGCCGGTGTGGTGACCGTTCTCATCAAGCGAACGGCCGCCCGCATCGGAGGTTAATACAGATACAGGCGGATCGGGGAAGTCCTATCCTCCCGGTCCGCCTGGTCCGCATTAGTTCGCCTGGTCCGCCTGTTTTCAAACCCTTCCGGTTTTTCCAGACCGCATGGCCTGTAACAATGTCCCGGCTCCGTCGGGAATGGTCGCGGCACGCTTCATATCCGCGTTCACCCGCACCGTTTCGCAGGCCAGTTCGTACAATTCCCGCTGAGACTGTAAACGCCTTCCTGCTTTCTTCACATACCTGTACGTTCCATCCGAATACAATTCCCGCGCTTTCACGTTGTCCTTCAGCTGTATCTTGAGATACGCCCAAAGTTCCGCCTGAAGCGCCCGGTCGATGACCGGGAAGGATATCTCGACCCGCCGGTTGAGGTTCCGGTCCATCCAGTCCGCGCTGGAGAACAGGTATTCCGGGTCCCCGTCGTTGTAAAAATAGAACAGCCGGACGTGCTCGAGAAACCGGTCGACGATACTGATGACGCTGATGTTCTCGCTCAGGCCCGGAACGCCCGGCCTCAGGCAGCATATGCCCCGGATGATCAGTTGAATCTGCACGCCGGCCTGGGATGCCTGGTACAGTTCCACGATCATGTCCGGGTCGACGAGGGAGTTGATCTTGGCGATGACGAGGGCCGGCCGGCCGTTCCTCGCGCTTTCGCTCTCCCGCCGCAGTCGTTTCACCATGTCCTCCCGCATCGACGTGGGAGAAAGGATGAGATGGTGGAAGCGTTTGGGCAGCGCGTAACCGGTCAGCAGGTTGAACAACTGGGTTACGTCCTCGCCGAATTCCTCCCTGTCCGTGAAGAGGCCGAAATCTGCGTAGATGCGCGCCGTCTTGTCGTTGTAATTCCCCGTGCCCAGGTGACAGTACCGGTGAATCCCTTCTCCCTCGCGGCGCACGACCAGGCAGGCCTTGCAATGGACCTTGATGCCCGGAATGCCGTAGATCACATGGGCCCCCGCCTCCTCCAGCTGCCTCGCCCACTGGATGTTCGCCGCCTCGTCGAACCGGGCCTTCAATTCCAGCAGCACGGACACTTCCTTGCCGTTTTCCGCCGCCCGGGTCAGTGCCCGGGTGATAGGCGAATTGGCGCTGACCCGGTACAGGGTCATCTTGATGGCCAGCACCTGGGGGTCCACCGCTGCCTCCGATACGAATCGGACCACCGCGTTGAACTGATGAAAGGGGTGGTGCAGCAGGACGTCTTCCTTCTTTATCACTTCCCACAGGGACGCGCCGCCCTCGAATGAAGTCGCCGGCTGGGGCGGAAAGGGTTCGTCCAGCAGGTCGGGCCGGTCTATGGCGTCGTAGAACTCGATGAGATCCGAGAACGCGGTAAAGCCCTCCGTCGGGTAGAGATCCTCTGGTTCCAGCTCCAGTTCGTCCACCAGGATATCCAGTATGCGGGTTGACAGGTCCGGATCGTACTGCAGCCGGACGGCGGCCCCGTTGCGCCGGTTCCTGATGCCCTCCTCGATGACCGTAAGCAGATCCTCCGCGCCTTCCTCCTCGTAATCTACATCGGCGTCACGCGTCACACGGATAGACGCGCAGTTCAGCACCTCGTACCCGTTGTAGAACAGGTCCAGGTTCATCTGTATGACGTCCTCCAGCATGAAGAACGCCTGCCGGCCGTTTTCCGACGGGAGTTCGAGGAAGCGCGGCATGACCGAGGTGGGCAGGTGAATGACCGAGAGGTTGGTCTGGGGGAAAACGGACCGCTCGATCTTCCGGATTTCGGCTACGAGACAGAGCGTGCCGTTGGCCAGGTAGGGAAATGGATGTCCCGGGTCCACCGCCAGGGGGGTCACCACGGGCAGGATGGTCTTCCGGAAGTACTCGTCCAGGTATTCCTTCTGCGCGTCGCTCAGTTGCTCCGGCTTGAGTATGTCGATGCCCTGCTCGGTGAGTTGAGGAAAGATCTCGTTGATGAACAGGCCGTGCTGCTTGTTGACCAGTTCATGCATCCGGGCCGAAAGCGCGGTCATCACTTCCCTGGGACTCAATCCGTCCGCCGTCCGGGTCGACTGGATCTGCGCGTCGATCTGTCTCTTAACGCCGGCGACGCGGATCATGAAGAACTCGTCCAGGTTGGTGCTGAATATGGCGAGAAACTTCACCCGTTCCAGCAGGGGGACCGTCGGATCGAGCGCTTCCTCGAGCACGCGGGCGTTGAATTCCATCCAGCTCAGTTCCCGGTTGAAGAAGTGCTCCGGACGCCAGTAGTTCGTCACCAGCGGCGCCACAGGCGGCCGGGGCTTGCGGGTAAACCGGCGGCCGGCTCTCCGCGAAGCGATGGTTCGGACCGTGGCGGGCCGGGCGTTGCTTCCGTTTTCGGCAGTCATATCAGGTCACCGGAATGACGGGCGGCGCTGCGCATGTAACAGGCTGAAGTGCGCAGTTCCGCAACCTCGATAGCTGATTCTGATGTCTACGGTCTGGAACGAACCGGACCGGGCAGGATCGGACAGGACCGGGCAGAATCGGACAGGACCGGATCAACAATGTACGCGCCTGATTCAAGTAACAATTAAACGGGACGCCAGGCGACTTTGTCAAGCCGTCTTTACCCTGTCGATCACTCCGCGCAGAAAAAATGGACATTAATCATATCGTCATGCCGCCGTCATGGTTTTGTCACCCGGAATCGTTATCATAAGCCGCAAAGGCGCGTAAACCTGTCGAAGCATTGCGGGGAAGTCATGAATAAGAACGAAGTAATCAACGTACTGAAGGGAAGCCTGGCCAAGGTGGACGGCATGAAGTTCCTGCTGGACTACGAGGACCTGATCTGGCGCATGGCGCCGAACGCCCATTCAGTCCAGGCATTGCTGGAGGAGAT
Organism: Candidatus Latescibacterota bacterium; assembly: GCA_022821935.1. GTDB lineage: Bacteria > JAAXHH01 > JAAXHH01 > JAAXHH01 > JAAXHH01 > JAAXHH01. Next base: position 6,126 of record JAJECR010000131.1, on the reverse strand, counting down.
GATCGACGCGGAACAGCAGCTCTGGTCCGTCCTGTTGCCAGGGTGCCTGGAATCCAGTCAACGCCGAATCTTTCAACATCGTCTCCGCGAACGAAATCGATACTGGAAGAAAAACGACAGCCGGCACGGCGTTTTCAACCGGTTCCTCAGCAACCGGCGCATTACGCTGCTGCTGCTCGAAGACCTGGCAGGCAAAAACTGGAACGAGGATGCCCCGGACGGGATGGAGGAAGGGGTCGTCATCGAGAAGGTCGACCGGCTCATCGAGCGCCAGAACCGGTGCCTGTCCATGATCGGCGGGATACTGAGCGAGCGGTTCGAAGCCATGAAGAAGAACGCCGTATGAGAAGCCCGTCGGCTCATACCCGATGGCGCATTTACGGTTCCGGTGGCGCATATACGGCCCAGGGCCTGTGCCATCTAAAAATAACGCCGTTGTCATGGCCTTGTGTATTGTTCGTAACAGAATTGTCAAACAACCTCTTTATAATGCTGGCGGTCATTAGGCGAAAACAGTCATGCACTGCACAAAACGCACCTCTTAGGCAGGTACATCAGTAAATTGGGAAGGGAGTTTCTGAATGAAGTCAGTAACCCGGTTTTCAACTCTACAGTGCCCGAAGATTGAGCCAGGACGCCTGGTCAGTTCGATGTTCGCCGTGTTGATCGCGGCCGCGGTTCTGCTCGGTACGGCCACGGAGGTCGTCGCGCAACAGTCGGCAGGCCGCATATCGGGTACGGTCGTCGACTCGGAGACGGGCGATCCCCTGATCGGCGCATCGGTGAGGGTGGTGGGACTCGAGCTTGGCGCGATGGCCGATCTCGAAGGCACCTTCCTGATCCGGAACGTCCCGGCGGGCCAGCACACGGTGTTGGTCACCATGATCGGATACGCGCAGAAGCGGGTGACCGAGATTCAGGTGAACTCCGGCCAGGTGAGCAGAGTCGACATCGCCGTCGAGCAGGAACTCATCATGGCGGACGTGGTGGAAGTGACGGCCCGGGCCCTCCAGAACACGGAAGCGGCTTTGTTGAAGCAGCGCCAGAACGCCCTCTCCATCAGCGACGCCATCAGCGCCGAGGATATATCCAGGGGCGCCCAGGGCGATGTGGCCGCGGCCATGACCCGCGTCACCGGCGCATCGGTGGTGGACGGCAAGTACGTCTACATTCGCGGACTGGGCGAACGGTACAGTACCGCGCAGCTGAACGGCACCTCCCTCCCGAACACCGATCCCAACAGCAAGTCGGTCCAGATGGATATCTTCGCGACGAACCTGCTGGACAACATCACCACGGAGAAGACCTTCACGCCGGACAAGCCCGGCAACTTCACCGGCGGCAGCGTAAACGTGAAGACCAAGTCGCTTCCCGAATCCTTCACCATGTCCTTCTCCACGTCCACGAAGTACAACTCCCAGTCTTCCTTCAAGGACATGCTGAGCTACGGCGGCGGCGAATACGATTTCCTGGGCTTCGACGATGGTACCCGGGACATCCCCCTGCCCCTGCAGAATCCCGACGTGGAGATACCCAGCATAACCAGCGCGTTGCGGGATCCGGAAGCCGCCCAGCTGCTGGACGTGTATTCCAAGTCGTTTACCGACAAGACCATGACGCCCACCACGATAGAAGGCGCGTTGGGCCAGAGCTACTCCTTTTCAATCGGCAACCAGACGACGGTTTTCGACCGCCCCTTCGGGATGTTGGGCAGCGTGAGCTACAGTCGGAACATTTCAGCGTACGACAATGGCGCCTCCGGGATATGGAAGCGCGTGTCCCGGGAATCCGAAGGGTTGAACAGGGAGCGTTTCGCGACGGACTCGAGCGGTTCCGAGGAGGTACTCTGGGGTGGACTGGTGAACGCCACCTACCGTCCGAGCATCACCCATGAAATCGGCGCGAACCTGCTCTATAACCGCAGCGGCGAGAAACTGTCCAGGTTCCAGACCGGCGCATGGCCTTCGTCCCTGCCCGGCGACAACGTGCGGTACGAGACGCGCGTTTTGTCCTTCATCGAGCGCGATATGCGTTCCCTGCAGTTCCGCGGCAAGCACGTCCTGCCGTCCATATCCAACATGGAAATCGAATGGAACGGGGCTTTCATCCGATCCACCCAGGACGAGCCGGACCTTCGGTACTTCACCAACGAATTCCAGACGGTCGACGCGGAAGGTCAAGGCGCTTCGGATATCGACAGTTATACAATCGCCCTTTCCAACTACGCGGCGCCTACCCGTTACTTCCGAAACCTGGAAGAAACGAACCGGGATTTCAAGCTGGATGTCACGCTGCCCTTCTCGCCGTGGTCCGGATTGACGGCCCGCCTGAAACTCGGCGGCGCGTACCTGGACAAGGACCACACCTTCAGGGAACGGCGTTTCTCCTTCCGCCAGGACAACCTGCAGTACCGGAACGACCCGGTGGTCTTCTTCTCCTCGGCGCGCACCGGCATCCTGCCCGATGCATTTCAGGATACGCCGGGGTTCACCCGGTTCGGGAATTTCGTATCCGAGGATTCCGACCTGAAGAACAACTATGACGGCGAACAGGAGATCAGGGCCGGTTACGTGATGCTGGACCTGCCCTTCTCCAGGCGGTTCAAGGTCACGGGCGGCGCGCGGTACGAGTCCACCCTGCTGGACGTGGCCAGCCACGAGGCTTCGCTTTCGCCGGGCAAACTGGACGAGAAGGACTGGCTGCCGTCGGTCAACACGGTATACCAGGTCGTGGATAACATGAACGTCCGCGGCGCATACAGCCGGACCCTGGCACGGCCTTCCTTCCGGGAACTCGCGCCGTTTGCCTCCTTTCTCTTCGTCGGCGACTATATCTTCGTCGGCAACAGCGAGTTGAAACGGACGTTGATCGATAACTACGACTTGCGCTGGGAGTGGTTCACCCGTCCCGGCGAGATCGCCGCGCTCAGCTATTTCTACAAGAAGTTCGAAAACCCGATCGAGCGCGTGATCGTGACGACGAACGGCGAAATCCAGTTTCAGAATGTCGACGCGGCCTTCGTCACCGGGGTGGAACTGGAGTACCGGAAGCGCCTGGACCAGCTTCATCCGTCCCTGAGCAACTTCCAGATCGGCGGCAACCTGTCCCTGGTCAGGTCCCAGGTGGATATCGCGCCGTCGGAACTCGCCGTCATACGGGCGCTTGATCCCAACGCGGGGGATACCCGCGAGTTGCAGGGCCAGTCTCCCTACGTGGTCAATATTGACGCCATGTACGACAACACGGAAACGGGCACCCTGGTTAGCGTCCATTACAATGTCTTCGGCGAGCGGCTCTCCGAAGTAAGTACGGGGGGAACGCCCAACGCCTTCGAGCAGCCGGCGGGCATGCTCGACATCACAGGATCGCAGCGGCTTTGGGACCGGGTAACCCTGAAGTTCTCCGCCAAGAACCTGCTGGATCCGGATATCAAGAAAGTGCATCCCTTCAACAACGAGGAATTCATCCGAAGTCTTTTCAAGAGAGGACGTACGTACTCCATTGGTTTCTCGTACGGGATATAGCCACGGCCATCCTGCCACCCGGTCGACCTGCGAGGATGTTTATGCATTCGTCATCACCATATCACCGCAAGACCTATAAGGAGAAGGTATGTTTCGGTGGATTTCCATCGCCTTAATTGCTGTTCCGTTCATTGTCCCAGTCCTCGCAGAAGCACAGTCACCCACCGATCCCGTAACCATCACTGACGCCGACATCGTCGGTAACGTAACCTTTACCTCAGACAACACCTACCTGCTGTCCGGCCTGGTCTTCGTCGAAGACGGTGAGACGCTGACGATCGAGGCGGGCACGGTGATCAAGGGCAAGCCCACGAGCGCGGAGGGCGAGGACACGGCCCTGATCGTGGCCCGGGGCGGCAAAATCTTCGCCAACGGCACGGCCGGCAACCCCATCATCTTCACGGCCGAGGCCGACGACGTGGATGATCCCAACGACATCCTGCTCACCTCTCCGACGGCATCGCGCGGCCTCTGGGGCGGCGTCATCATCCTGGGCAAGGCGTCCATCAACACGGCCACGGGTGTGAACAACGTAGAAGGGATTGACGCGACCACCGAGCCGCGCGGCATCTACGGCGGGGGCAGCAACCCGGACGATAACGACAACTCGGGTGTCTTCCGCTATGTTTCGATCCGCCACGGCGGTGCGGTTATCGGCGCCGACAACGAGATCAACGGGCTGACCATGGGCGGCGTGGGCCGCGGCACGACCATCGAGCACGTAGAGGTGTTCTATAACCAGGACGATGGCTTTGAGTGGTTCGGCGGCACGGTCAACACCCGCTACTTGGTCTCCGCTTTCGCGGGCGACGACAGCTTTGATTACGACGAGGGCTTCCGGGGCGAGCACCAGTTCTGGTTCTCGATCCAGGACCCGGCCATCGGCGACCACGCCGGCGAGCACGACGGCGGCACGGACCCCGAGGACGGCACGCCCTACGCCCGTCCGGTGATCGTGAACGCCACTTACATTGGCCGCGGCGCGAATGCCATGGGCGGCAAGGACAACAACGGCATCATCTTCCGCGACAACGCGGGCGGTATGTACTATAACAGCATCTTCACCGAGTTCAAGGGCCGCATGTTGTCGATCGAGGACCTGGACCCGACGCGCAGCGCGCAGGACAGCAAGGCGCGGCTGGACGCGGGCGACCTGGCCTTCCAGTATAACATCCTGGGCGCTTTCGGCGCGGGCAGCACGCCGGCCGACCTGGGCGGCGATCCGCATACCGCCGAGCTCCTGGCCGACGCGTCGAACGTGATCCGGATCGCGGACCCTATGCTTCAGGGCATCAGCTGGAACCGGGATGAGGGCCTGGATCCGAGGCCCACGAGCACGAGCCCGGCGCTGGACGGCAGCAAGATATGGCAGATCCCCTCTTCCATAAGTCCCAATACCGACGATAGTCTGATTCAGACGAGTTACACAGGCGCTTTCAGCCGCCAGGACCTGTGGCTTTCCGGCTGGACGGCCCTGTCGCAGATGGGCTACGTGGGCGAGACCGAACTGGTCGACGACGGCCGGCGTCTGATCACCGATGCCGACATCGATGGCAATGTGACCTTCACCTCCGACACGGAGTACGTATTGTCCGGCCTGGTATTCGTCGAAGACGGCGAGACGCTGACGATCGAGGCGGGCACGGTCATCAAGGGCAAGCCCACGAGCGCCGAGGGCGAGGACACGGCTCTCATCGTGGCCCGGGGCGGCAAGATCTTCGCCAACGGCACGGCCGAAAATCCCATCATCTTCACGGCCGAGGCCGACGACGTGGATGATCCGAACGACATCTTGCTCTCGTCCCCCACCGCTTCACGCGGGCTCTGGGGCGGCGTCATCATCCTGGGCAACGCGTCCATCAATACGGCCACGGGCGAGAACAACATAGAAGGTATAGACGCGACGACCGAACCGCGCGGTATCTACGGCGGTGGTGCGAATCCCAATGACGACGACAACTCGGGCGTCTTCCGTTATGTATCGATCCGCCACGGCGGCGCGGTCATCGGCGCCGACAACGAGATCAATGGATTGACCATGGGCGGCGTGGGCCGCGGCACGACCATCGAGCACGTGGAAGTGTTCTACAACCAGGACGACGGCTTCGAGTGGTTCGGCGGCACGGTCAATACACGCTACCTGGTGTCGGCCTTTGCCGGGGATGACGCCTATGACTACGACGAGGGCTTCCGGGGCGAGCACCAGTTCTGGTTCTCGATCCAGGATCCGGCCATCGGCGACCACGCCGGCGAGCACGACGGCGGCACGGACCCCGAGGACGGCACGCCCTACGCACGTCCGGTGATCTTGAACGCGACCTATATCGGCCGCGGCGCGGCCGCCATGGGTGGCAAGGACAACAACGGTATCATCTTCCGCGATAACGCCGGGGGCATGTACTACAGCAGCATCTTCACCGAGTTCAAGGGCCACATGCTTTCCATCGAGGACCTGGACCCGTCCCGCAGCGCGCAGGACAGCAAGGCGCGGCTGGACGCTGGTGACCTGGCCTTCCAGTACAATATACTGGGCGCTTTCGGCGCGGGCAGCACGCCGGCCGACCTGGGCGGCGATATCCACTCGCGGGAACTGCTGGCCAAC
>JAJECR010000217.1 GCA_022821935.1 Candidatus Latescibacterota bacterium | reverse complement strand
AGGTACGTCGCCGAGGTTTTCCACGTTCTCAAACAGGTTCCGGTGTATATACGAATAACTGCCCGTGATGTGCCAGGACCGGTTGGGGAACCAGGAGAACCCCAGGTCGGCGCCGTAGACCGTGACGTCGCCGAAATTCCGGTAGGTCAGGGCCACCGCCGTCGGGTCGGACGCCTGCTCGGGCGTCACGGTACCGAAGGGTATCATCGCGGCGCCTTCCGCCATATCGTCGATGTACCCGTTGACCTCGTCCGTGTGGTCGCCGTTCCCGTTGCCTCCGAACAGCGGCGTATCGAGCAAACTGATCAGTGAAGCCAGTTGTATGTTATCAGGGTCCGCAAGGTAATCGGCGATGCCCTTGCTCAAGGCGCTTCGGAGGGAACCTTCGTCGATGAACACCGAAGGCGTGAAGATCCAGAGCGGCAGGGTATAGTCGTTCATCTGCGTACGGTAAAAGTCAGCCGCGAGGACCAGCCTGTTCCGGACGACGCCCTTGTATCCGAACTCGAGGGTCTGCGTGATGGTCGGCCGTATCTTGTCGATGTCCTGGACGGCCGAGACGTTGTACGGATCGAAATCCTGCGTTTCCGGGTTGAGCAGTTGCACGTTGTTCGTCAGGCCTTCGAGACGCTCGGGTATCACACCGGTGAACTGGGCGGCCAGTTCGGGAGTGACCAGGCCGCCGCTGCTGTCGCCCAGTTGCTTGATCAACTCCTCGACCATGAGTTCCCGCGCGGCCCCCCACAGGATGTCGTTGGCCGCCGGATCGTCGAGACGGAGGTAGGTATCCCTGGATAGCCCCGCAACGGTGGCGAAGGGCGAACGGTACATGGGCCGGCCGGTCTCGTCGCGGCGGAAGGTAAAGGGATTGCGCGCGCCGTACGACCGGATGTCGATGGTGTTGTCCGGTCCCAGCCCCAGACCTCCGAAAATGTCGCCGAACCCGAAGGCGTCGGTAACTGCCCTGAGATCCAGCGACAGGGTGGTAATCGTAGGCGTGTTGAACGCCCTGTTGTAGGTGACCCTGAAGGTGTTTTCCGGATTGGGCTTCATTACCACCGCAGCACGCGGCGAGAATACCGGGTTGTCCAGCCTGCTGTGCCGGTCCATGCGTCCGGCGAGCATCAGGCTCACCTGGTCGGTGAACCGGGTCTCGCTCTGGAGGTAGACCCCGTATTCGTTGGTGTCGTCATCGTCTTCGTAGCTGCCGTGGATCGTCCCTTCCGTACGCGGACGGGTCAGCAGCAGGTCCACGCCGTAAATGAACTGCTGGCGCTGGCCGATGTCCGAGGTGTTCTGCAACTGCATCACGGTAAGCGATGATTTGTCCACCACGCCGTCGTCGGTGCGAAGCAGCCGGGTAGCCCCCGCGTCGCTTTTGTTGTAGAAGAACTGGCCGAACCAGCCCTTGTACAACATGCGGCCCTGAAAGTGACTGTACACCCAGTCTTTACCCTGAGCCGATCCCTGTCCCGTCATCTGGATACTGGAACTCTTGGAATACCCCGCCGAGGTGATGAACGTCAGGTCTTCCGAAGGACGGATGTCGACCCTGATCTCCCCGTACTGGCCCTCGATGTCGAGATTGCGCGGGATGACCTCGGCGGGATCGTGGTGTTCCCAGTCCCGGGCCTTCAGGAACTTTCCCGAAATTTTGAGTCCGATCATGTCGTTTAAGCTGCTGGCATGCCGGAAGGAAGCCATCCGCAGGCATCGTTCCCCGCCGGAAAGGGACACGAAGTTGCCTTCCGATCCGAAGGGGGACCGGGAAATGATGTGCATCACGCCGTTGGAGCTGTTGGGACCGTAGAGCGCCGAACCGGGACCGCGGACGATCTCGATGCGTTCGATGTCCTCGCTGGTGATGGGAATGACGTGGAAGGAATTGATACGCAGCGACGGGATCCGGGCGATCCGGTTGTCCACCATCGTGAGCAGGAGGCCCGAGAGCACTTTGTTGAAGCCGCGGATCACCGTGCTGGCCTGTACGATGCCCGTCTTCGCATGGTCCACGCCGCTGAGGTTCTTGATGTGCTCGTCTACGGAAAGCGCCTGGGAATCCTTAATGTCGATCAGCTCGACCACTTCGACGGAGGCCGGGGCGTCCAGCGCCTTCTCCTGCTTCCGGGAAGCGGATACCACGACCTGCTGGCCCACGAGCACCGTGGCGGCAAGGCTGAAATCCCGTACCGTAGGCTCGCCGCCCCTGATGACGACTCGGGTGGCGCTCACCGTCTCGTAACCCAGGAACGAAACGGTGACTTCGTACTCCCCGGCGGGAAGGCCGTCTATGCGGTAGATTCCCCGGTCATCGCTCGTCGTGCCCCGCAACGCTTCGATCGTGGGGCTGTTGACCACGATATTGGCTCCGAGAAGACCTTCCCCGGCCTCCGATACCACCTTTCCCGTCAGACTGCCCGGATTCTGAGCCGATGCCGGGAGTGCGCAGAGCAACAGGGTAAGAAAAACGACGACCCGTCGCATTCAGGTCTCCTTCCCGCGGGACAGGCCTGCGGGTGTGCCGGTTTGCGTAGCTTCGCTTACGATCGAAAACGCGACTCTAAATCTGTTCCGGAGCGCTTGATCATGCTTTCGCCAGGTTGGTATAAGTATATGCGAAAACACGACTTTGTCAAGCTGTTTGTCTCCGCAGGGTCCGTCAGAAACGCACCGCCAGACCCGCCATGACCAGGCGCCCGATCATCGGCGCCCCGACGAACGCCTGGTACTCCTTGTTGAGCAGATTGCTGGCTTCCACGCTGAGCGTGACCCTGGAGAATTCATAGGCAGCGCTCACGTCCACGACGGTATGGGACTCCACGTCGCCGACATAGACGCCGTCGGCCATTTCAAAATCCCCACGGTAACGCATGCGGGCGCCGAGGTTGAGCGGCGTGCCGGACGGCTTCAGACCGATCGCCAGCGACAACTTGTGACGCGGTGCGTTCAACGGTATGTCGTCCATGCCGTCTACATTCTCGAACAGATTCGTGTTGATATAGGAGTAACTGCCCGAAAGGTTCCACACGTCGCTGGGATAGAAGGAGAATCCGACGTCCGTGCCGTAGTACGAAACTTCTCCGAAGTTGCGGTAAGTCAGCAACACGGCATTCGGATCGGAAGCCTCCTCCGGAGTTACCGTGCCGAAGGGAATCATGGCCGCCGTGCTCACGAAGATCCCCGCCAGTTCGTCCACTGGCGATCCATTTCCGTTGCCGCCCAGGCCCAGGGCGGGATCGTCGAGCGCCGCGGCGACCTGGGCCAGTTGCGCGTTCGCCGGGTCGGCCAGATTTTGTGTAATACCCGCACCCAGGGCCGAGGCCAGCGGACCCGGATCGAGAAACACGTTGGGGGTCACGATATGTATGGAGCTGATGAAGTCGTGAATCTTGTTGCGATAAAAGTCCGCGGTCAGCACCAGCTTGTTGCCGACGACGCCCTTGTAACCCACTTCAATCGTCTCGGTGATGGACGGTCTCATCGGGTCGATTCCCCTGACCCAGGACGGATCGACCGGATTGAACGTACCTGTCCCCGTGTCCAGCACGCCCAGTGAATTCGTGAGTCCCGGCAGCGCGGACGGGATGACCCCCGGGAACGCGGCGGCCAGTTGCGCCGCCTGCTGACCCGCCAATTGCGCGGCCGTTTCGGCGGGGAGGCCGCGGGCGATCAACAGTTGCGTGATGAGGGGGGTCGCCAGCGCCTGGAGCTGCGGGGTAAGTTGCGCCAGCACGGCCCCGCGGGCCACGCCCCAGAGGAGATTGGTGCTCGCCGGGTCGTTCATGGGGAGGTACGTATCCGCAGGCAGCCCCGCCACGGGAGCGAAGGGCGAACGGTACATGGGGAGGCCGTTGTCCCCGCGCCGGAACGTGAACTGCGAGTTGACACCCTGCGTGCGCAGATCGATGGTGCGGTCCGGACCCAGGCCCAGGGCGCTGAAGTTCCTGCCCAGGCCGAAGGGGTCGGTACTTGCCTTCAGATCGAGAAAGTAATGCACGGAACTGGGCGTGCCGAACGCCCGGTTATAGGTAAGCCTGAGCGTACTCTCCGTAGAAGGCTTGATGACCAGGGCCGCCCGGGGCGAGAACACCGGGTCTTCGAACTTGCTGTGCTCGTCCAGCCGGCCGGCCAGCATCACGCTGACCTGGTCGTTCAGGTTTGTCTCGCTTTGCAGGTACAACCCGTATTCGTCCAGACTGTCGTTGTCTTCGTATCGGCCGTGGGTCGTGTTCCCGGTATTGGGACGCGTCAGCAGCACGTCGACCCCGTAGGTGAACTGCTGCCTTGCTCCGAGTCCGAAGTTGTGCTGCAGCTGCATGACGGTCAGCCTGGACGTATCCACGATAGGCTCGTTGGTCCGAAGCAGCTTGGTGTCGCCCGCGTTATTCATGTTGAGAAAGATCTGCGCGAACCATCCCTTGTACTGCGACCGGGCCTGAAAGAACCGGGTGGACCAGTCGACGGCCTGGGCCGCGCCCTGGCCGGTCATCTGGATGGCCTTGATCCGGGAATATCCGGCCGAACCGATGATGGACAGGTCGTCGGTCGGACGCAGGTCGATCCGGATCTCTCCGAGCAGCCGTTCGTTGTCGTTATCCCGGGGGATGACCTCCGCGGGGTCGTCGTACACCCACTCGCGGGCCTTCGAGTATTCGCCCGAAACCTTGAACCCGATCTTGTCGTCGACGCTGCTGGCGTGCCGGAAGGTCGCCTTGCGCAGACTGCGTTCACCGCCATACAGGGAAAAGGCGTTGCCCTCCGAACCGATGGGCGAACGGGTCACGATGTGCATGACCCCGTTGGCGCTGTTGGGGCCATACAGGGCGGAACCCGGCCCGCGGACGACCTCGATGCGCTGGATGTCCTCGCTCGTGAGGGGAATGGCACTGCCCATGTTGAGCCGGAGCGAGGCGATGCGCGCAATCCGGTTGTCCACCATCTGCAGGAGGGATCCGGTAAACGTGCGGTTGAATCCCCGGATCACGGTAGAGCTCTGGGAAACGCCGACCTTGGCCTGATCCACGCCGGCCAGGTCTTTGATATAGTCGGTTGCCGACAGGGCCGGCCGGTTCATGATCTCGTCCAGCTCGACCACGGATATTGAAGCCGGCGCGTCGAGCAGCTTCTCCTGTTTGCGCGACGCGGAAACCACGACCTGCTGGCCGATCAGCGTCGTAGCCGCCAGGCCGACGTCCAGCCTCGCAGTCTCGCCGCCGCGGACCGCCACGCCGGCCGTGGTGACCGGCTCATAACCGAGAAAGGAGACAGTGACCTCGTAATCGCCCGGCGGCAGGCCGTCGACACGATACGCACCGTCTCCGTCGGTCGTCGTTCCCCGCAATGCTCCGGTGGCGGACTCCCTGACGACGATGTTGGCGCCGAATAACGCCGTTCCGTCTTCGGCGGCCACCCGGCCCGACAGGCTGCCTGTTTCCTGGGCCGCCGCGGGCCAAGCGCTGAACAGTACGAGCAGAATTAGGCTTGTGATTCGCATGTTGAACCTCCCTGCAAAAACTGGTGGCGATTGGAGGCCGGTGATGCGGGCCTGTTGTAGTCGAGCACTCACGTAACTCACGTCAAAAACACGTATCGCGCGATAAAGACAAGGGCCAGCACGTCGACCAGCGGATGCACTTCATCTCCCCTGCCGCTCAGCCGCTTGATGATCGGATAGGCGACGAATCCGACAGCCAGGCCGTCCGCTATGCTGAAGGTCAACGGGATCGCGACCAGCGTCAGGAAGACAGGGACCGCTTCCGAGGCGTCGCTCCACTTGACCCGCGCGGCCGAGGCCATCATCAGCACGCCCGTAACGATTAGGGCGGGCGCGGTGGCAAAGATCGGGACCGATTCCACCAGAGGCGTCAGAAACAGGGCGCCGAGGAACAGGACAGCGACGACCAGGCTGGCGAATCCCGTCCGCGCCCCCGATGATATCCCCGTGGCGCTCTCGATATAGGTCGTCACGGTCGACGATCCGAGCACGCTGCCGAAAACCGTGCCGACGGAATCCGCAAGCAACGCGCGGTTGGCCCGGGGCAGCCGGCCCTGGGCGTCCAGGTATCCCGATCGTTCCGAAAGCCCGACCAGTGTGCCCATGGTATCGAACAGGTCGACGAAAAGAAAGGCGAATACGAGATGCAGCATGGCCGATTCCAGCGTCAAGGGCAGGTTGACGACGGCTTCAGCGAAAAGGGTTGCGGGCCAGACGGGAAGGCTGACCACACCGGCCGGCCACGGCGCCGCCCCGACGATCATGGCCAGCAGCGCGACGCCGGCGACGCCCAGCAGGATCGCCCCGCGGATACCCCGCGCAAGCATCACGCCGGTGCCCAGCATTCCGGCCAGCGTCAGTCCCGCCGTCCAGGAGCGTACGTCGCCCAGGCCGACCAGCGTGGCCGGATTGTCCACGATGATGCCCGCGTTCCTGAGCCCGATGAAGGCGATGAAGATCCCGATACCCGCAGCCGTCGCGCGTTTCAGCGGTTCCGGAACCGCCGAAATGATCGCTTCCCGCACCCGCAGCACGGTCAGCAAAAGGAACAGGAGTCCCGAAGCCAGCACCACGGCGAGAGCCAGACGCCAGTCCACGCCCATCCCCAGCACGATCGTATAGGTAAAAAAGGCGTTGAGCCCCATGCCGGGGGCCAGGGCAAAGGGGTAGTTCGCCAGGACCGCCATCAACAACGTCCCGAACGCGGCGGACGCACAGGTGGCGAAGAGCAGTTCCCCGAACAGCGCCTCGCCCATCGCTTCCGAGAGTATCCCCGGGTGCACCACCACCACGTAGGCCATCGTCATGAACGTGGTCAGGCCGCCGGTCGCTTCGGCGCGCCAGTTCGTGTTCAGTTCGTCAAATCTGAAGTAGGACGCGATCCAGCTCATTGGCAGGTCGTACAGTCTCCGAAGTGGTGTCCGGCTCGAATAAAATAGTAACCTCCGGCTAGGCGGCCTCGCTCGTACCGCTGAGGCGCGCGCGGGGATGGACGGAAAGCGACAGGCCGTCCCGTTGCCCTGTCCCGAGACGATAGGCCCCGGCCGCGGCAATCATGGCGCCGTTGTCCGTACACAGGATGGGCGGGGGATAGACCACCTCGATGCCCCGCTCGGCGCCCTTTTCGGTCATCCGCTCGCGCAGGCGGCTGTTGCAGGCCACTCCGCCCGTGATCAGTATGGTATCGGCACCCACGGCCAATGCCGCAGCCGCCGACTTGTCGACCAGGACGTCTACGACGGCTTCCTGGAAGGCGGCGGCGATATGCGCCTGGTCGCGGTCTATCTCGTCCTCGGATCGTTTCGACAGGTACATGCGCACCGCGTTCTTGAGGCCACTGAAGCTGAACTCGAATCCTCGGGGATCCAGGAACGTCCGCGGAAAGTCCAGGAATCCGGGATCGCCGTCCCGCGACAACCGGTCGATGACCGGGCCGCCGGGATACCCGATCCTCATCAGCCTGGCGACCTTGTCGAAGGCCTCGCCGGCCGCGTCATCGCGGGTATTGCCCAGGATGCGGTACCGGCCCCAGCCCTCGACGTGCACAAGCTGGGTGTGGCCGCCGGAAACGACGAGTGCGACGAAAGGCGGGGCAAGGCGGGTGTCCGCCAGGCGTCCGGCGAACACGTGGCCTTCGATGTGGTTCACGCCGACCAGCGGCTTGTCGAGCGCCAGCGCGATGGATTTAACCGTGGATAGTCCGATCAGCAGGCATCCCGAGAGGCCGGGACCATATGTCACGGCCAGGGCGTCCAGGTCGTCCGGTTCGCAGGAAGCCTGTTGCAGGGCGGATTCGATGGCGGGCAAAAGCAGGGTCAGGTGCGCCCGGGAGGCCAGTTCCGGTACGACGCCTCCATACTCCTGGTGTATGCCCTGCGAGGAAATGACGTTGGACAGGACGGTCGTCTCATCGCGCACTACGGCGGCCGCGGTTTCGTCACAGGAAGTATCGATTCCGAGGATGAGCAAGGCACCCCCATCTGCTCACTTGTGAGACTGCGCCATGGGTCTTCCGTAACTGATATCGCCGTTGTCGATGCGAATGTTGAATCCGCATTCCGGATTGGTACACGCCCAGGCCTTGTATTCGATCGTCGCGCCGTCCCTGCCATAGTCGGAGAGCGGAATCAACACGCCCACCCCGCATTTCTGACACAACGGAAAAGTCAAATCCTTCACGAGCGCGTCTCCCGTCCAGGGTTGACTCGTTGAAACGAAGGGCATGTACCGCGTTTTGGTTTTCAGATTATGATATAACACCCGCGGCATTGTCAATGATTATACCGCGGATCGCGCAGTAAGTGCCGCGATACCGGCTGCTACATGCCGCAATGTGCCGCGGCGGCGCGGACATATATGCCGCAGCACCGCGGGCATGGCGTGCCCGGACCGCCCGGACCGCCCGGACCGCCCGGACCAGGCACCGGGACGGCGTGCGGCCGGGCTATGACGGAGGGGGTGTGATTCGGCGAGGATATCAGCGGATGATCTTCGAGACGAGTTGGGTAAGGGGCACGCGTACATTGAAACAGCGCGAAACAACGCGCGTACGTTAGACCCCGGACTACGGATCGCGCTTTCTCAACTGGAATCTGGTGTGGTCGCCGCGGAGTTCGAGCAACGAGCCTCCCCCGTTGATCGTGCCGGCTATGATGCCTTCCTCGTGCCGGAAGACCCGGGTCGATATCTCGAAGTCGGAGTCCAGGTCGCTCTGGTGACTGACATCGGAATAGAGGTCGAGTCCCTGAGAGCTGGGCAGGTACAGTTCCGTCAGACCCTGGTGCGCGCGTATCCGCGTATCGCCGCTGAGTCGTGTCGCTTCCATGCGCACGTCCGCGTGTCTTGCGTCCAGTTCGACAGAGCCTTCCAGTTCCGTCAGCCGAAGCGTGCCATGATCCATGTCGAGGCGTACCGGCCCCGTCCAGTCCGTGCCCGTTACCGTGCTGTAGTGCGCATGGACGCGAATCGCGCCTTCAACGTCCTGGATCCTCGTATCCGTATGACGGACGTCCAACTCCAGATGGATGCGGCGCGGCGTCCGGATTTCGTAGTGGACGTAGGGGAGGCGCCGGATACTGACGAACCAGCGTTTGTAAGCGGGGATATCGTCGTAGTCGGACCGGATCCGCAAGGATCGTCCGGATCCTTCCACTTCGATTCGGAGCGCCGTTACGATCTCACTTGCGTATTCGGGGTTGATGTCGAATGGCGACTCGATACGGGCGACGATCTCCACCTCGTTACGGTCCCATGACGACAGTTCGAGGCTGCCCCTGCCGGTGTCTATGTCCAGGTGGCCGCCCGGTTCGAACGCGACCGTTTTTGCGTAATGCCTGACCTCTGCGAAGACGTCCCGGGGAGAACCCGGCAGGTCGCCGGGCAGCAGGGTGAGTACGGTTACAGCGGCAAGGACTCTATACGCGAGTGTTAACATAACGCACCTCCTCATCCAGGTGACCGGAGTTTTTTTGCGATGGACCCCCGAAGAACGAAGGATGCGAGGTCATCGCGCCTACCACTTAGACCCCGTATGGGAGGAAGATGTTACCGCAAAAGGAAGGAGTCGGAGCATGCGGTCGGGTCAGCCGGGCGGGGAGCCGATCTCAGCGCCTGACCAGGTTCCGCAGGACGAACCATACGTTTTCCTTGCGTTCCCGGAGCCGCCGGTAGAAGTAGGGCATCCACTCCGTACCGAAGGGCACGTAGATCCGCATGCGGTAGCCCTGTCTGCGCATTTCCTTCTGGTACCCGGGCCGCAGTCCGTACAGCATCTGGAACTCGAAACCGTCCTTTGGAACCTCCAGACGGTCGGCGTACCTGGCGACGCCCTCGATCAGGTAGTCGTCGTGCGTCGCGAACGCGGGATAATGTCCGTTCTGCAGGAGCTGCTCTGCCATCGAAAGAAACGCGCCGCGTATGTTGGGCATCCGCTGCAGGGCCAGGTCTGTGGGTTCCCGGTAGGATCCCTTGCATAGCCGCACGCGGGCGCCGATCTTGTTGAGCACGAAGATGTCGTGGGGACTGCGCAGCAGCATGGCCTGGATCACCACGCCGGTGTTCTTGTGGCTGTCGTACTGGTCGTAAAAGATGTCCAGGGTCTGCTGCGTATAGGACGATCCTTCCATATCCAGCCGGATGAAGACGTCCTTCTCCTTCGCGGCTTCGAGGATCCGGTACAGGTTGTCCACGCAGTACGTTTCGTCTATATCCAGCCCCAGGTGGGTGAGTTTTACGGAGATATTGGCTTCTAGCGCGCCGTCCCGGATCAGGTCCAGCATCACGAGATACTGCCTTACGGCGTCCTCCGCCTTCTCTCGCTCCCGGGTTCCTTCGCCGAGCATGTTCAACGTGACGTCGAGCCCCGCGTCGTTCAACGTCCGGACGACTTCGACCGCGGCTTCGAGGGATTCCCCCGCGACGAATCGCCTGGCGAGGAAGAAGAACCGGCTCATTTCGCCTCCGGTACGCCGTGCGGCAGATGAGTCAAGCCACGAAGGGATTGCGTCCGAAGCCGGGACGCCGCTCGTAGGTCCACGCGACCCGGCTCACGTCCTCGTTCGACATCCGCCAGTCCATGAGTCTTACGCGAAGGTCCTGGATCACCCCGGCGTAGCGCGGATCGCCGGCCGCGTTTCGAAGCTCTCCGGGATCCGCTTCCAGATCGAACAGCACGTCCGGCATGCCGTTGAAATGCCAGTACTTGAACCGGTCGTCCCGTACCATCCATCCCCGGCACCTCTCCGGCGGGATGCCGAGTTTCTTCGGCGTCCAGTAGAACCGGAAATCCCAGTCCGCGTAAACCTCCGCGCGCCAGTCGTCCGGCCGTTCCCCCCGCAGGAGGGGGACGAGGGACCGGCCCTGCAGGACAGCCGGCGCGTCCGGTCCGCCCGGTCCGCCAAGCCCGCACACGTCCATGCAGGTCGGCAGGACGTCGAGGGACTCGACGAAATCGTCCATCGCCGCGCCGCGGGTTCCGTCGGCGCAGGACCGGGGATCGCGGACGATGAAGGGGACGTTGTACGCCTCGTCGTAGAAGAGTTCCTTTTCGAACATCCAGTGGTCGCCCACGTATTCGCCGTGATCGGACGTGAATATGATCAGCGTGTCCTCCCAGAGCCCGCGGTCCTTCATGAAGCGGAACAGCCTGCCCAGTTGATCGTCGATCTCCGTGATCAACCCATAATAAGTGGCCCTTCGCTGGCGCCATACGGCCTCATCATCATATTCCACGCCCTTTCGTTCTATGCGGAATGGGACGTGAAAGGGATGGGGCCGCGCCAGTTCTTCGGCGGACCGGTTCGGAGCGGGTGAATCGGCGGGATCGTACAGTGCGTTGTAGGGATAGGGCGCCACGATGGGCAGATGGGGCTTGAAATAGGAGAGGTGAAGAAACCAGGGCGTTTCTCCGGCGTCGTCCATGAAGGCCATGGCGCGGTCCGTCATGAACGCGGTATCACTGTCTTCCCTCCTGAAGCGCGTCGGGTAGGCGGCGTGATCCCGGTCGGCGTCCGCGGGCACGTCCACGTGGAACGGGTCGCGTACAACCTCCTCGGGATATCCCGCGCTTCTGAGATGGTCCAGCCATCCTTCGCCCCGGCCGTCGTTCAGCTCCCAGGTCTCCAGTCCGGCCAGTGTCGCACGCCGGATGCCTTCGGCCGGCTGGACCAGCGGATCGTCCAACGGATCGGGGGTGTAGTGCGTCTTGCCGCAAAGGGCCGCCCGGTAGCCTCCATCCGAGAAGTAATGTCCCATCGTCTTCTCGTCCGCGGGCAGGGGAACCTCGTTCCAGGGCGAGCGGTTGGCGTGAGGGTACCGTCCCGTGTAGAAGCACATGCGGCTCGGACCGCAGACCGCCGACTGCACGTAGGCCCGGCGGAACAGGACGCCAGAGCCTGCAAGCTCATCCAGGTGAGGCGTTCTGACCACGGGATGGCCGGCGCAGGACATGCAGTCCGCCCGCATCTGGTCGGTCATGATGAAGAGTACGTTCGGTCGACCACCGGGCATGAGAACTCTCCGCGTACTGCGATGTGCGGGTGCGGGCGGTCTCTACCGCCGATGCGCGGTTCGCAGGTCCTGCGTCACATCGGTAATATGCAGCCGTAATTCCCTTAAGGCAAAAGTATATTCGGCGCCGCGCGGACCAGGCGGTCCAGGCCGGCCGGTGCATCCGTCCCGGGGAATAAGCGGACAGGTTTTGTGAATATGGTCCTCCCCGAGGATGTATGAAATAACGCCCGGAGACGAAAGACCCTGGCGGCAGTTGGACGCGACAATTCGACACAAAAAAACGCAACTATTCGCGCGGGTCTCAAGTCTTAGATGCAACTCGGTTCAGCAGGTTCACCACTGGGCAGGAAGACGGCAGGAGGCAAC
>JAJECR010000247.1 GCA_022821935.1 Candidatus Latescibacterota bacterium | reverse complement strand
GGTGGCCAGCATGAACAGGGATGACGCAAGCACGACAACGCACAAAAGGCTAAAACACATACGAGGCACGTCTATACTCCGAGCACTTCTGAATGAAGTTGTAGTGCACTCAAAAATGGGACAACCGGTTAAGCTACAGAGTGTTAACTCGTGTCATCATTTGCTCGAACTCGGCTGGTGGTTTGTAGTCCAGAGCTGTGTGCAAGCGTTTATGACTGTAGAGATTGTCGATAAAGTAGCCGATGCGGGATCGGGCTTCTTCAAGGAACTCGTACTAGTAGAGATAGATCTCCTCTGTATTTGAGGGTTTTGATAAAGCGTTCGGCATTGGCGTTGTCATAGGGGTTGCCGCGCCGGCTCATGCTGATCCGTATGCCGGCGTCCTCGAGGGTATCGACACAGGCTTTGGAGGCATACTGCACGCCCCGGTCCGAGTAGGGTGCAGTTCAAACCGTGACCTTTGTCACACATTGAGTAATGTTCTGGTTCCTCAATGTCAAAGGGGAAAAACTACCCGCTAACGGTTTTATCCATCCTCGGACGTCAACGTATATCGGGCGCCGTCGGGTTGCCGTCAGGGCGCCGTCCCAGGACATCAAGGCGTATATCGGGCCGCCCTCCCGGGACATCAAGGCGCCGAGTGTTGAGGGTGTCCGGGAGCGAAGCGACCGCAGCATCATGACCTCAGGACTCACGGTATAAAGATATGTACAATAGATATGTATACCTGTAATGTATACCTGTAATTTGATATGTTGAATCTTGAAGTATCGTACCAACGAACGATAACTGCCTTAAGAGGGGATTCATGCCGAAAACCATAGCCATCGTAGGCGCCTTGGATACCAAGGGAGATGAATTCGCCTTCGTGAAGGAAGAGATCGAGCGAAGGGGGCACGGTACGCTGATCATCGACACGGGCGTCATAGGGGATTCGGCCTTCGAAGCGGACGTATCGCGGGACCAGGTCGCTGAAGCCGCCGGCACGACGATCGACGCGCTGAAGGAACGAGATGACCGCGGCGTGGCCATCGACGCCATGGCGGACGGCGTCGCGGTGGTCGTGCAGGGTCTGTATGAAGCCGGCGTGTTCGACGGGATCATCAGCATGGGCGGTTCGGCCGGCACCGCCGTGGGCACGAGCGCCATGCGCGCGCTGCCCGTCGGCGTGCCCAAGGTAATGGTGTCCACCGTCGCGGCGGGCGACACGACCAACTACGTGGGGATAAAGGATGTGTCGATGATTCCCTCCGTCGTGGACGTGGCCGGCATCAACCGGATCAGCCGCAGGATTTTCGCCAATGCCGCCGGTGCCATCGTGGGCATGGTGGAAACCGAGGTGCGGGAAGCGGCGGACAAGCCGCTGATCACCGCCAGCATGTTCGGCAACACCACCGAGGCCGTGGACCAGGCCCGTGCCATCATGGAGGACGCGGGCTACGAGGTACTCGTCTTCCACTGCACCGGCGCGGGCGGACGGACCATGGAGGGCCTGATCGACGAGGGCCTGATCGAAGGGGTGCTCGACATCACCACCACGGAGTGGGCCGATGAACTGGCCGGAGGCGTGCTGACCGCCGGTCCCGAACGGATGGACGCCGCGGGCAGGGCCGGTATACCCCAGGTGATCGTGCCGGGCTGCCTGGACATGGTGAACTTCTGGGCGCCGGACTCGGTACCGGAAAAGTACCGGGACCGCAAGCTGCACAAGTGGAATCCGAACATTACGCTGATGCGGACCAACGTGGAGGAGAACGCCCGTCTCGGCGAAATCATCGCGGAGAAGGCCAACGCGGGCAGCGGGTCGGTATCGATCTTTCTGCCTCTGAAGGGGGTGTCCATTCTCGACAGCCCGGGGAACGAGTTCTGGTGGCCGGAAGCCGACCAGGCGCTGTACGACGCCATCAAGTCCAATGTCTCCGCCGACGTGTCGGTGACGGAAATGGACTGCAACATCAACGATCCGGCCTTCGCGGAGGCGGTCACCGGCCGCCTGCTGTCCGATTTGAGAAGGTAAGGCCGCAATGCCCGTCATCGACGCCGTCGAGCTCTACCACGTCGCCATGCCCCTGATCTATCCGTGGCGCACGGCCTACGGCAGCGACGACGTTATCGAGAGCGTCCTCGTCAGGATGCGTGCCGGCGATGACGTAGGCTGGGGAGAGACGACACCCCTCGCCCGGCCGACGTATAGCCCGGAATACACGGCCGGTGTTTTCGCCGTGACGCGGGACGTGCTGGCGCCCTTGCTGATCGGCAGGCGGATCGACAGCGGCCAGGACCTCCACGAGGCATGGGCCTGGGTCGCGGGCAACTTCTTCGCAAAGGGCGGCCTGGACGCCGCGTGGTGGGACCTGCACGCCCGACAGGAAGGCAAACCGCTCTGGCAACTGATCGGCGGAAAGGGACCGGTCATCGAAGTTGGAGCCGACTTCGGCGTACAGGACAGCATCGACATGCTGCTGGGCAATATCGAAGGGGCCGTGGATGCGGGATTCAAGCGAATCAAGCTGAAGTACAGCCCGGGTTGGGACCTCGACATGATCGCCGCGGTCCGTTCGGCTTTTCCCGACTCGGTTTTCCATATCGACTGCAACAGCGGCTACACGCTGGACGACTTGCCCATGTTCAGGAAGCTGGACCGGTACAACCTGGCCATGATCGAACAGCCCCTGATGCGGGACGACCTGGTCGACCATGCCGAACTGCAGAGCCAGATCGAGACGCCCATTTGCCTGGACGAGAGCATCACTTCGCCCGCGAAGGCACGAAAGGCCATCGAGATCGGCGCGGCGCGGTGGATAAACATCAAGCCAGCACGTGTCGGAGGATTGACCCAGGCGCTCGAGGTCAACCGGATCTGTGAGGAGGAAGGTATTCCCTGCTGGACGGGCGGCATGCTCGAATCGGCCCTCGGCGCCTCCTTCTGCATGGCGCTGGCGACGCTGCCCAACATGAAATACCCGTCGGATGTTTTCCCGAGCACTCGGTTCTATGAGAATGACCTGAGCGCACCCGCGCTGGAGCTATCGGGGCCGTCGCAGATGGTTCTTTCTGATACGCCCGGTGCCGGCGCGGAGCCCGTACCGGCACTGCTCGAACAACAGACGATCGATCGGGCCCTGATCGACAAAACGTGATTGACGGATCGAACGGTACGACACCCATGTCCCCATCGTCATCCCCTTCCCCCTTTAACTACCTCTCCCGCGAGGAGTGGTCGAAGCTGCGCGCCGCGACGCCGCTGACGCTGTCCGAAGAAGACCTCCAGGAGCTGCACGGCATCAACGAAATGGTCTCCCTCGACGAGGTAGCAGAGGTCTACCTGCCCATGTCGCGGTTCATCAATCTCCACGTGGCCGCGGCGCAGCACCTGTACCAGGTCATGGACACCTTTCTCGGAAAACCGGCTGCCAAGGTGCCCTATGTCATTGGGATCGGCGGCAGCGTGGCGGTGGGAAAGAGCACGACGGCGAGAATCCTGCAGGCCCTGCTCAGCCGCTGGCCGAACCATCCCCGGGTGGACCTGGTGACCACGGACGGGTTCCTGTTCCCCAACCACGTGCTGGAGGAACGAGGAATCATGCACCGGAAGGGATTCCCGGAAAGCTACGATCTCCGGCGCCTGGTGCAGTTGATGGCCGACGTGAAGTCCGGACACGCCTCGGTAACCGTGCCCGTGTACCGGCACCTGATCTACGACATCGTGCCGGGTGTCGTGAAGACGGTTACCCAGCCGGATATCATGATCCTGGAGGGGCTGAACATCCTGCAGACCGGCCACCACGTGACCGGCGAGGCACCGCCCCGCGTCTTCGTTTCCGATTTCATCGATTTCTCGATTTACGTGGAAGCGGAGGAACACGAC
>JAJECR010000288.1 GCA_022821935.1 Candidatus Latescibacterota bacterium | reverse complement strand
CTACGCCGACCTGGTCCACGAGGACCTGCGCATGTCCAGGATCGTCACGCGCAAGGCCCTTGAAAACGCCATCCGGGTGGTCGGGGCCATCGGCGGTTCCACCAACTCGGTCGTGCACCTGCTTGCCATCGCGGGCCGGCTAGGCGTCGATCTGTCCCTCGAGGACTGGGACCGCCTCGGCTGCGACATCCCGTGTATCGTGAACCTGATGCCATCGGGCCGGTACCTGATGGAGGATTTCTACTACGCGGGCGGGTTGCCCGTCGTGATCCGGGAACTGGGCGGATTGATCCATCGAGACGCCCTGACCGTGAACGGCAGGACCATCGGTGAAAACACGGCCGATGCGCCCTGTCACGACCGAGACGTGATCCGGACGCTGGATGCCCCGCTGACTCCGACTGGCGGACTCGCCGTGCTCAAAGGCAATCTGTGTCCTGGCGGCGCCATCATCAAGCCCTCGGCGGCTTCGCCCGGACTCATGCGGCACCGCGGCCGCGCCGTGGTGTTCGAAAACATCGAAGACCTCCACGATCGCATAGACGATCCGGATCTGGACGTGGACGCGGACAGCGTCCTGGTGCTTAAAAACTGCGGCCCAAAGGGTTATCCCGGCATGGCCGAGGTGGGGAATATGCCTCTGCCGTCGAAACTGCTCCAGCAGGGCGTCACGGACATGGTCCGCATCTCCGACGCGCGCATGAGCGGCACGGCCTTCGGCACGGTTGTGCTCCACACGGCGCCCGAAGCCGCGGCGGGCGGCACGCTCGCCCTCGTGCAGGACGGCGACATGATCGAACTCGACGTGGGCGAACGCCGACTCGAGCTCGATGTGCCCGGGGATGAACTGGACCGGAGACGAGCTCGCTGGACACCGCCTGAACCGGCGACAGACCGGGGATACTGCCGGCTGTACGTGGACCACGTGCTCCAGGCCGACCGGGGCGTGGACTTCGATTTCCTGGTCGGCGGCAGCGGCGCGCCGGTCGCGCGGGATTCGCACTAGCTTGCCGGGAGACAGTAATGCGTAAGGTGCCGGACGAGGCCCCTTCATCCTTCGTAAACAACGGCTTCCTTATGGCCGGCGCCGTGTTCACGGCAGAAGAAATGGCGGCGTGCAAGACCGCCGCGAAAGACCTCGTGGAAAACACATCGGGGCCGTCGGGTGTGCAGGTCTGGATGTGCGACACCATCCCGCCCCTCTTCGAATCGATCTCATGCGACCCCCGGATGGCGGCCATCCTGCGGCCTTTGATCGGTCCCCGCATCGAGTTCCTCAGCGCGAAGCCCGTATTCAAGTCGTCCCGTATCCACTTCGCCTCGCCCTGGCACCAGGACCAGGCGTACTGGGGCGGAGCGACAAAGTTGTCCGCCTGGATCGCGCTTGAAGACGCGACGCCGGAAAACGGCTGCCTGCGGGTCATCCCCGGGTCCCATCGGCGGACGCGGGATCATGCGTCCGTGCGGGACGCCAGGGGGTTCACCAACCGCATTTCAGACGGGGAGCTCAAAGGTGAGTACATGGTGGACGTGGAAATGCGATGCGGGGATGTGCTGGTGTTTCACGACCGGCTGCTGCACAGTTCCTATCCCAACAGGTCCGGCCGGGACCGCTGGTCCTTCATTCCCACCTACAGAAACGCGGATGTGCCCGACACTTCGACGGTCTGGTCCAAGTCGAAACGCCTCGGCGACGCTGTCTGACGACGACGCAGTCTGACGCAAACCAAGGAGACGAAATGAAAATCGCCCTGCAGGAAGGCCTGCTCCCCGGGAGTACGCTTGACGAAAAACTGGATTTCGCCGAATCCCTGAACGTGGAAGGACTCGAAATCTCCGGGCGGGGTCCTGCCCAGCGGATCGAAGAGCTGGAATCCGCGCTACGGAACCGCGACATACGGCTGGTCTCGCTATGCGGCCAGGGCACCTTCGACTTCCTGGATCCCGATACCGACAAGCGGAACCACAGCATCGCCGAGGCGAAGGAGAACCTGGAGGTATGCGGGCATTTCGGGGCCGTCGGCCTGATCCTGCCGCCCATATTCGGACCGCCGCGCATCCCGGATCTTACGCCGCTGGCCGACGCCATCACCCTGGAAATGCAGTTGCTGACGGAGATCGTCCGGGACCTGGCGGAATGCGCCGCGGAGCAGAACACGAAGGTGTTGCTTGAACCGTTGAACCGCTACGAGGAGCACCTGCTGAGACAACAGGAACGGGGGATCGAAATCATCAAGGGGGCCGGCGACCCGCCGTCCGCCAGCCTGCTGTGCGACTTCTTCCACATGCACATCGAGGAGACGGACACGCCCGCCACGCTGCGACGAGCCGGACGCCGGTACGTGGGACACGTCCACATGGCCGATAACACCCGCCAGGAACCGGGCTCCGGGGACATCGACTGGAGGGCGGGGCTATCGGCCCTCGGGGACATCGGGTTCGACGGGTATCTGGCTTATGAATGCGGCATTACAGGGGACAGCGAAGCGGAGAGGCGGGAGACCCTGGCGCGGTCCGTGCAGTTCATCCAGGGTATCATCGGGGATTTAACCTGACCGGCGGGCAGGATTGGCGGCTTCTTCAACGTAGCCACAACACCGTCCGCGCCGGTGTACCCGTTACGGCAGTAGGATGTCCCGGTTCTCGAAACGCAGCCGCATCAGGAACCCGGGACCGAGGGTCTTCCAGATGCGCGTGACCGAGGACCGGGCCTCGAGATGGAGGGGGTCCAGCGCGATCGCCTCCATGTAGGCGTCGTGGGCCTCTTCCAGTTTATCCAGCTTCTCCAGGGTACGGCCCAGATCGAAGTAGCTTTCAACGGCCCATAGGCGGTCTTTATCCCGGGAGATCGCCTCCCGGTATTCGTTTACCGCCGCTTCGTACTGCCCGGCGGCGGCGTACAGGCGGGCGGCCATCAGCCAGCAGGGCACGTAATCGACGTCCCGCATCCTGGCCAGTCGCACGTACCGGATCGCCTCTTTCACATCCCCCCGTTCGAAGTAGAGACGGCTCATGCCCACGTAGGCCGGCGCGTAACGGTCATCGAGCTGCATCGTACTGCGCAATGCCGCTTCCGCCTCGTCATGGGCGCCTGATTCCAGCAGACTAAGCGCCTTCGCATACTCGGCCTCGGGGGTATTGAGCGAATCCGAAAACTGCATGGTCTTCGTACCGCACCGGGCGAATACCAGCACCGCGATGACCAGACCCAGGCATACCGTCACGCTCCGCACGGACACACCTCCCTCATAAGAAAACGCCCCGCGGATGGACAAACCGCAGGGCTGCCAGGCGGGAAACGGGGCTCGAACCCGCGACCCTCAGCTTGGGAAGCTGATGCTCTGCCAACTGAGCTATTCCCGCGGGATAAGCAGGAACCGGGATGGCCGCTGCTTACCGTATTTTATCCCGGCAACCCACGCCGTGTCAAGCGAAATCCGGTGCGGTCCGTACCCCGGCTTCCCGGTCCGGCCGGCCCAGCCCAAGCCAGGCCACCCCATTCACAGGTTACGTTTCAAGCGATTTCTCTTCGTCGAATCTTTCCAGCGCGAGCTGGATCAACCGGTCGATCAGGTCGCCATAGGAGACTCCGGCGACCTCCCAGAGCTTGGGAAACATGCTGATCCGGGTGAAACCGGGGATGGTATTGAGTTCATTTACCAGGACTTCACCGTCTTCCTTGAGGAAAAAATCGACCCGGGACATGCCCTCGCAGGCCAGCACCCTGTGGGCTTTCACGGCAGTCGCGCGGATCTGCTCCGTCAGTTCGGGCGGCAGCGCAGCCGGAATCTCCAGTTCGGCGCCGTGCTCGTCGATGTATTTCGCCTCGTAGGAATAGAATTCGTGGGTGGGCCGGACTTCACCCAGGCCGGACGCTTCAGGCAGGGCGTTCCCCAGCACCGCGCATTCGATTTCGCGGCCGCGGACGCATTCCTCTACCAGGATCTTTCGGTCATATCGAAAAGCCTCCCGGACCCCCGCTTCGAATTCCCCGGCATCATGGACCTTGGTGATGCCGACGGATGAACCCAGGTTGGCAGGCTTAATGAAACAGGGCATGCCCAGGCGGCCGCGGACGGCGTTGAAATCGATCTCGTCCCTGTCGGAGGACGTGAACGTCATGAAATCGGGCGTGGCGATGCCGGCCTCCCGCAACAGACGCTTCATCACGTCCTTGTCCATGGATACCGCCGAACCCAGGACGCCGGAGCCCACGAAGGGCAGATTGGCCAGCTTAAGGAGGCCCTGAACCGTGCCGTCCTCACCGAAGGGGCCATGGAGAACGGGGAATATGACGTCGATGTTTCCGGCCGGCCGGTGAGTGGTCCGGGTCGCCACCTGGTCGACGGGCGCCCCGGGCGCGAGAGTTACGGTTTCACTCAGGCGGTTCAGGGCGATCAGCTTGGGATCGTGGGCGTCGAGCAGGAATTCCGCCGAGTCGCCGAGGTGCCACTGTCCGGTACGATCGATGCCGATCAGGACAACCTCGTACCGGTCCCGGTCGATGGCGTCGACGATGTTCCGGGCCGACTGAAGCGAGACCTGGTGTTCCGCCGAGCGTCCCCCGCACAGGACCCCTACCCTGATTTTCTTCATGATGCCGTCTCTTTCGGTTCGCGCGCCGGCCTGACGGCCGGCTACATGAGGTACGCACAGACGCTGTCTGCCAGGGCCAGCCCCTTTCGAGTCAGGCGAATCCGTGATCCGCGCTCCGCCAGCAGCCCTTCTTCGGCCAGGGCATGGATGGCAGGGCCCCGTTTGCCCATGGCATCGTCCCCGAACCGGTCCCGGAAAGTCCCGGTATCCATGCCCTCGACGGATCTCAGGCTCAGCAGTATATACTCATGTATACGTTCGTCCATCGTGAGCGTTTCATCCATGTCTATGGCCTCTTCCCGCTCATCCATGGCCGACAGGTAATCGGCGAGGCCGCGTGTGTTGGCCACTCTCCGTCCGGTCACGTGCGAGTGGGCCGACGGTCCCAGCCCCAGGTAGTCGCCGCCGTTCCAGCAGGAAACATTATGCATGCATGCGAAGCCGGGCTTCGACAGGTTGGAGACCTCGTAGTGCCGGTAGCCCTCGGCGGTAAGCCGGTCAAGGGCCAGATAGTAGCAGGACACGTGACCTGCTTCGTCCGGCAGGTCCAGCAGGCCCTCCTTCTCCATCCGGTCAAACTCTGTGCCCGGTTCGATCGTCAGCCCGTAAACCGACACATGCTCCGGGGACAGGGAAATCGCGCGTTCCAGTGTATCCGCCCAGTCCGGCGCCGCCTGGCCGGGCACGCCGAACATCAGATCGAGATTGACGTTTTCGAAACCGGATTCTCTTGCGAGCACGATCGCCCGTACGGCCTGATCCGCCGTATGACAACGCCCGAGTCGGCGCAGGATCTCATCGGAAAAGGACTGAACGCCGATGCTGAGCCGGTTGACGCCCAGAGCGCGAAGCCGGCGCAGTTTGGAAATCCTGACCGTTTCCGGATTCGCTTCTACCGTGATTTCGGCGTCAGAGTCTACGCGGAAGGAATCATGGATCATCCTGAAGACGCGGTCCAGTTGGCGATCCGTGAGGCAGGTGGGAGTGCCGCCCCCCAGGAAGACCGCGTCGAAGATGGTGTCCGGCCAGGGGGGTTCACGGCCGCGACATTCGGCCTCGATTTCCAGGGCCGCCAGCAACCGGTCCACCCGGCCGTCTCTAAGCAGCTCAAAGGAAAAATCGCAATACGGGCAGGCGTGGGTACAGAAGGGAATATGAATGTATAGACCGGCCAAAGCGTATGCGTCCCGGTGCGCGCCCGGCGTATCCGCCGGGAAACCGATGGGTATCTGGGATTCAAGGGCTCCGGCGGTCCGTCTCAGGACCAACCGGCTCCTTTACACCGCCCGGTCCGCCCGCGCAGGGGCTGCCGGTCTAATCGACGAGTCTGCCGATGCGGTTCCAACGAACCCGCCACGGTACGTGCGCGATGTTGTAACCCAGCACGTAGACCAGCGAGGCGACGCTCTCCAGTGGCCTGGATGACTGCCACACCAGTTCAGGGTCGTCCCGGTGCCGTTCCCAGGACCAGTAGATGACGAAGGCGTTGCCCACTACATCCTTCTTGTCTACGAATCCCCAGTACCTGCTGTCCGAGCTGTAGTCCCGGTTGTCCCCCATGACGAACAGGGCGCCCGCCGGAACGATCTTGGGTCCCCAGTTGTCCCGCGTACTTCGGGGGGCCGCCCTTACGGTGGGATCGTCGAACTTGACGTGCAGGGGGTTCTCCAACAACACGTCGTCCACGTATACCCGCTTGTCCCGGATCTCCACCTTCTGGTCGGCAACGGCGATACATCGCTTGATAAACATCTGCGCCGGGTTCCGGGGATATGGAAACACTAAGATATCGCCGGGTTCCGGATCGCGCCAGGCGGGCAGACGTATATCCGTGAAAGGAATCCCGGGACCGTAGATGAACTTGTTGACCAGCAGGAAGTCACCCACCTGGAGGGTGGCTTCCATTGATTCCGACGGAATGCGGAAAGCCTGAACGACTTCCGCCCGGATGAGGAGAAAGAGCAACACGGTGAACAGCACGATTTCCGCGTACTCTCGAAGCAGGGACTTGTTTTTCGCCAAGGATGGATATCCTCTGAGGTGCTGAGCTGTCCGGCATGGAACCGGTTTCTGGCGTCTATCCTCCGACGGCCGCGCCCTCGCCCCGGATATCGAGCACCGCCAGAAAGGCTTCCTGCGGCAATTCGACGTTCCCGACCTGCTTCATGCGCCGTTTGCCTTCCTTCTGCCTTTCCAGGAGCTTTCGCTTCCGGGTGATGTCGCCCCCGTAACACTTGGCCGTGACGTTCTTGCGCAGGGGACGGATCGATTCCCGCGCGATGACCCTGCCGCCGATGGCGGCCTGGACGGCGACCTCGAACATCTGCCGGGGAATGATCTTGCGCAGCCGCTGGCATAGCTCGCGGCCCCATTCGTAGGCCTTGTCCTTGTGGATGATGATCGAAAGGGCGTCCA
>JAJECR010000324.1 GCA_022821935.1 Candidatus Latescibacterota bacterium | reverse complement strand
TCCAGGGCGCTCTGCAGGGTCAGCGCAATGTCCTTCCTGAGCTGATTGCCCGAGTTGACGAGAAACTCGAAGCGGAAGGGCGTACTTTCGCCGTCGATTTCCTTGTCGAGAGTCCCGTCGTTGTCCGAGTCCGTCCATCCGGCGTCATTCAGCATCGCCAGGGCCCGGTCGGGATCGAAGGCGTACGGTTGAAGGTCGTGATTGTACTCGGGGCGGAACTTGTGGATTGGACTTTCGACCGTCTCCGCGAGTCCGAAGAGCAGGTTGCGCACCATGGCTTCCCGGTCGGTGAGGTGGGTCATCGCCTGGCGGACCCGCCGGTCCCGGAAAATGGGATGTTCGTTGTTCCATCCTATGTATGTGTAGCCGCCCGCGTACTGAATGCCCTTCATGAATCGGTCCACGAAACCGGGCGACCAGCTCTTCTCCTTGAACTCCAGCGGCTTCAGGCTATGGATATCCAGGTTGCCGTTGGTCAGTTCGATGAAAGCGGCGTCCTGGTTGTTTATGATCTTGAAAACGACCTTGTCCATGTGGCCGGCGGCGGGAAGTCCGTCTACGTCCCGGCCCCAGTAGTTCTCGTTGCGGCTGAGTACGACCCGCTGCCCCGTGACCACGTCATCCTCCCAGTCCGCAACGGTATAGGGACCCGAACCGAGCATGCTGCGGTTGAAGTCCTGGTTGAAGCGTTCTCCGAAGAGACGCACGCGGTCCGCGTGTTCCCCTGTTTCCCAGCTGCCGTCAATCAGGCTCGTGATCGGCACCGGGTCCAGCAGTCCGTCCGGATCGTAGAAATGTCTGGGCAGGATGCCGAAACTGCCGAGGAAGAGATCGTTCAGTATATAGGGTTCCTTGCATTCGAAACTGATCTCGTAGTCGCCCAGTTTCCGGACGTTGACGATGGACGCGTAGTAGTTTCGCAGGTGCGGCGCCCGGACGGTCGGCGTCAGGATAGTCTTGATGCTGAAGAGTACGTCGTCCGCCGAAAGGGGCACGTCATCGGCGAACCGGACGTTCTGGCGCAGCGTGAAGGTATAGGTGAGATAATCGTCCGACACGACGGGATAGTCCACGGCGATGTATCCCTGCTGCGCGTAAGGTGGATCATAGTCCGGTTCCAGCAGGGACTCGAAGACGTAGGTGTGTACCTGGGTAGCGCCCTGGTCGCTGGAAGTATACGGGTTGAAGTTCTCGGGGTCGGACAGCGCGTGGCGCACCATCCAGTCGCCGAATACGGGATCGTCCATCCCATCGTACTTGAGCGCCGCCCTTTCCGTGCCGTCCAGCACGACGATGTCCTTCGACTCCGACAGGATCGTCTGGACCCTGTTCCAGGGATCTTCTGTCGTTTCGTCGCCTCCACAGGCGATCTGGGTGGCGAACAAACAAAATGCAACGGTCTTTGCCGCGGTACCGATGGTCTTATGCATGACGCTGCTCCTCCAGGTATTCCGTTGCGTAATGAACGATACGCGCACGATCCGGCTCTTCCGCCGGGCGATTACCTGCCCAGGCCTCTTTCCTCGAAATCGATGACGATCTTTATGCACTCGCCCTTGCGCTTCGTGGCCATTTCGAAGCCTTCCTGTACCCGGGCGAAAGGCAACT
Source organism: Candidatus Latescibacterota bacterium (assembly GCA_022821935.1). Taxonomy (GTDB): domain Bacteria; phylum JAAXHH01; class JAAXHH01; order JAAXHH01; family JAAXHH01; genus JAAXHH01. Next base: position 7,565 of record JAJECR010000324.1, on the reverse strand, counting down.
TATGCGAAATCATCGGCGCAAGATCCACCCGTCCTTCTCCGATCAATCGCATGGCGCTCTTGAAATCGTTCCGGATATCCGGCCCCACAGAAGTCGTAAGCTGCAGGTTTTTACGGAAAAGCTCCAGCATGTCGACGGTAAAACGCGCGGTCTTGGGCACGCCGAAGTCGATGAAACGGGCTTTGTGCCGGGCCAGCTTCACGCCCATGTTGAACGTTTCTTCCACGCCGACGACCTCGATGACCACGTCGGCCATCCGCCCCTCCGTGATTTCGGCAACCGCCTCGGCCGGATCGGTGTGCCGCGTGTTCACCGTATGCGTTGCGCCCATCTCCTGGGCCGCAACGAGACGGTTGTCGTACTGGTCGATACCGATGATCAGCGCGGCGCCGAGGTTCCGCATCATGGTGGTGAACAGCAGTCCCATCGGGCCCTGGCCGACCACGGCGACCTCGGCGTCGAAGAAGTGGGCCAGTTTACGCAGGCAGCAGATCACGGTGCCGAGGGGCTGGGCCATCAACAGCTGCTCCTGGGGCAGGCCATCCGGCAGGGGCGTCACGGAATCGCCGAACCCAAGGAAGTACTCGGCCATGGCGCTCGAGCCGGATGGCAGGGCCAGTACGAGATCGCCTTCCCTGCATCCATTCGACCACGATTTTTCGATGACCCCGATACTCTCGTGCAGGGATACGCCCGGTGGCGCGGGATAGTTCGCCGGACCTTTAAACAACGGATGGTCGCTTCCGCAAATCGCGGCGTTTACGGTACGCACGAGCACCATGTCCTTCAGTCCCTCCGGATTGGTCTTAACCAGCGCGAGGTCCGGCCGTTCCGCTTCCACGATTTCAATTTGTTCCTGCGCGATCACCTGTCCCGCTTTCATTGTTATTCCTTTCTGACGACGGATGCAATAAACCCTGGCAGGCTATCGGAGTGACTGCAAACGGTGTGCCTCGATCCACAGAAGCCGGAATGTAAGGGCGTTCCAGGCCAGGCGCCCGGCCTGATCCCGCGGTTCAGGGACCGGACGCATCTTCCTGAATTTAGCCACACAGCGGGTATTGTCAAACCGAAACGGTCAGGGCAGTGCGGGGAGTTTCGCTATCGCCCGGCATCTCCGATATAGATGTCGAAATAGCCCGTGTTGTTGCCCCAGAAGGGGTATTCGCCGTCCCGATCCTCTTTGATGCCTTTAAGCCATGGTTTTCGCAGGGCGGCCTTCTTGCCGTAGTAGAGAAACACCGCGCCCACGTCCTCGGAGAGGATCCGCTGGGCCTGATCGTATAGACGGAAACGACGGCCGGCGTCCATCTCCGCCGCCGCCTCGTCGACCAGCCGGTCGAATTCCGTGTTTCTCCATGGATGGCGGCTGTATCCGGCCGGCTGGGACCGCCAGACCATGGCGAGCATGTTGTTCGGATCGGGATAGTCGTAGTGATACTGGATCAGGCTGAAGGGTACCTTTCGCTGGTATTGGGCGGTCCGGTAGGAGATGCTCTCGACCACACGGATCGACATATTGATCCCCAGGTGGGTCTTGAGCATTTCCTGAATGGCCTGCCCTACCTGCTGGCGGGCTATATTGTTGACCCACATCTCTATCCTGGGGAATCCCCGTCCTTCCGGATATCCCGCTTCGCGCAGGCGCTGTTTGGCCAGTTGCGGATCGAATCGCTGTATGTCCCGGTACTTACCGCCCGCATGGCCCGGAAATCCGGGTGGAAGCATGGACCAGGCCGGCATGCCCATACCCTGGAGCAACACCCGGCATATGACCTCCCGGTCGATGGCGTGGCTGATCGCCTGGCGCACCTTCAGGTTGTCGAAGGGCGGATAGTCTGCGTTGAAAAAGAGAAAATGGGTCATGAAATCCTTGCTGACATGCAGTTCCCCGGAGAGTCGTGGATGGCTTCTGATACGCGGAAGATCGATGGGGGTAACGTCCTGCTGGTCGATCTCGTCGTTTTCGTAGGCCAGCGTGCCGCCGGCCATCATGCGGGTGTCCAGGAACTTTCCGATGATCCGCTCCACGTATCCCTTGTGGGGACCGTTGTAGTTGGGGTCCAGGACGAACTCAAAGCGGGAGCCGTGATCCCAGGCATCCAGCTTGAAGGTCGAATTGGTTACGAACCGGCCGGGTTCAGACCACCCGGGACCGTGCTTCTCCACCTGCCAGCGGGGTACCGGGACGGACGTGGGAAAGGAGGCGATATAGGGGAGGTAGGGACAGGGCAGCGTGGTTCGTATGACCAGCGTGTGGTCATCGATGGCCCTCACGCCCACGGAACCCGCATCCCGGGTCAATCCCTGGTTGAAGGCTTTCGCCCCTTCGATTTCGTAGTAAAAGGACGCGTTCCGGTTCGCACTGGCCGGATCGACCATTCGCTTGAAGGCGTATTCGAAATCATGGGCGGTGACGGGCCTGCCGTCGCTCCACATCGCGCCCCTGCGCAGGTGGAAGGTCCAGCGTGTGCCATCGGGAGATGACTCCCATCGGTCGGCCGCTGCCGGCATGATCTCGTTATTGTGGTCCAGCCGGGTCAGGCCTTCGAAGGAAAACACCGCGCCTGTCGCTTCGTAGACGGCAATCCCTATATCGAGCGTGGTGGGCTCAGGGAGGTGAAAGGAATAAACCTGCCGTGCGAGAGGCGCCGCATCCGGCGGCATAGCCTTGCCAACCGTATTTACAGGCTGTGCGGCAGGATCCGGAAGCGCGGTACCGTCCTGTGCGACTTGAAAGACAGGCAGGCAAAAAAAGAGAAGAAAACACAGGAGGAGACTCGGATTCACAAGAACCTCCCCCTGGTTATGTTGGGCTGAACAACTTTCCCCGGCCCGTGCATTACCGCCTTACCCGGCGAAAATGGCACGGTTCGAAATGCCCGACGGGTAGGACGCCTGCTGGATGCCGCCGATGAACTGGGCGGTGCGGCCCGCCGGCGCCGTGCCTTCGTACCAGGCGCTGAAGGACGCGTTGAATTCCTGGATCCAGGCCCTGTTCGCGGCCGAGTCCGCGCCGGCGACCACATAGGCGTTGTTGAAGATGCCGTCCTCCTTGAGTCCGTTCCCGCCCGCCGCCTTGATGCGCACGTCCAGCGTGGAAAGCTGCCGGCCGGCGTCATCACCGCCCACGGCGCTGGTCATGACCTCGGTGACGCCGCCATACCGGATCGAGGTCCAGGTGCTGAAGCCGTCCTCGATCTCGCCGGAACGCGTTATGCTCACGTCGCCGGAAACCACCCGGGGCTGAGGTTCCACGATGCCGTCCAGGTTCGGGATGCGGGAAACCGGGTAGATCAACCCTGCCGGCCGGTCGTCGCCGAAATAGTCTTCGAAGACCCGCCGGACCGTATCGATCCTTTCCCAGGTTTTCTCGGGGGCATCGTCGACGGCGACCAGGATTTCCATCCACACGGTCTGTTTCCTGAAGTCGACACCCGCTTCGGCAAAGGGCTTCAGGTAATGCTCGTCGAGCACGAAGGCTGTTTCCTCGGCCAGGTCAGATCCCAGGGAGGTGATGACCTCTCCGTCGCGGGTATGCATGACCGAGGCGCCGCTCGGCTGGTGGTCCTGCCAGTATCCGTAATCGATTACGCCGTCGCCGATAGAGACGTGCTCGCCGGCCACCGCCTTGATCTGAACCTCGAAGAGCGCTACGGGGTCCGGGAAGCCTTCGGGATGCGTGAACCGCGCCATGCGGTTGGACCGAAGCGGACCACCGGTCACCGCGTCGATCATCGGGGCGTAAACGGCGTTGTAGTCATCTTTCATCCTGTCGCAGACTCCCCGGTCGCCGGATGGCGTGGTCCACAGCACGTCCGTCTTGTAAACGTCCGACCAGTTGACTCCGCAGATGACCAGGTTCTTGTTCAGGTTTTCGATTGTGCCGAACCACTCGGAACCAATGTCGTTTGGGTATTGCGTGCCGACGTTTCCGCTCGGTTCGATGAGACGAAATACCTGGTTGTGGTCGTCCTTGACGATGACTTCCGTGGGGTTGGAGAAAATGGCGATGGGATTATGCCTGACGATGCTGACCTGTGCCATGCGGTGATGTCCTTTCAAATCAGTATTGTATGGTCTCGGCGTGCACACTGCGGATGACCGCGAACCGTAAGTCCCCGTACGTTTCCCGCAAATCCCGACACGGTTGAAAAGGGACTGCGGATCCTCTATCAATTCAAGCCATAGAAATTACACTGTGGAGCCGGCAAAAACAAGCGGGAAATGGACAAGGCGGCTATCCTCTATCCCTGGCAGAATCTTGCGAAAACCGCTACGTGGTCGCCGGCGATGTCCTGCTCTTCAGGGAGGCCGGTTATGTTGAGCCGGCAGCGTCCCGGCGTAAACACCGGATAAAGATGGGCGTCGTAGATCGCCGCCTGGGCCTCGTCACCGACGCGGGGATTGCGGAACAGGCCGGCGTAGCTATCCGTGAACTGTTCGGCAAGCGTTGTTCCGGCGGATCTTTCCTTCCACGTATGCTCCGCGGTGGCGACGCGCCGAAGAATATCTGCGTGTTCGCGTTCCAGATGCGCAAGGTCGTGGACAAGGGCCGATACAAAGGCCCTTGTAACAGGATGTTCGAAGGACGATCCCCGGGCACGCGTCACCACATTGGCAAGTGCCGCGATCTCTTCAGCGCGGGACGAGTCGGGACAGTGCACCAGGAGCATCCCGCAGGGGCGGAGCGCGAAGGTACCGAACGACTTGGTCGGGCTGACGGACACCCAGAAGGGCACGTCGTTTTCGATGAAGGGCCGGATCTGGTCATCGTAACTCATGGTCATGATCTCGTCATACCCGCGGGAATCGAGCGCGCGGGCGTACTCGAACCCCGAATAGGCCCGGTCCAGCAGCACGGGACTGCCCTTCGCGGCCGCAGCCCGTGCGCGCATGGACTCCCCGGACTGAACGCGGCCCGTCGTATTCATGGGACCCGCCTGGTAGACCCGCAGGAGGTCCGGCCCATCCATGACGTCGCCAATGGGAAACTCACGGCACGAGATCCTGCTCATCCGGGCGACGGCCTTGTACGCGGGCCAGGAAAGCTCCTCCACGCCTATCGCACGCAGGAAGGGATACAGCTGCAGGGCCATCTCGACCGCCGTCTTTACCGCACCGGTGCCTGCGTCCGAGGGGATCAGCAGCGAGAAACGGTCCCAATAGTCCTCGGGTACGCGCTGCCATCGCAACACGGCTTCCTTCAACGACGCAGCAAGGGAAGCGGTGCTCATGTATTCGCCGAGCAGGCTGTTGTCGATTTCGGCCCTGGCATGGCGTAACAGCGTCTCAGAGGTCGGCCACGCCTGGCCACGCCCGTCCACGACGATACCGATACCATAGTTGTACCCTTCGGGGTCCTGGTCGCATACGATCTTCGCGATCTGGTTGGCGTCCTTGCCCTGGGCGCTCAACCGCTCCGCCTCACGCCGGACGGCAGTGCCGAAAGTGGAATTCATGCTCGCTCCGTTTTCGCTGAGAAGTGACGATCAGTTTGCAGGAAGGAGGAGGCTTACAACAGGTATACGAATACAAACAGCACGGGCCAGATGAGCACCACGAATCCCCAGAACATCCCGCCCATGGTCAACCCGTCGTGTTCTTCGCGGGTATAAGCTCCCCTGCTGAACCCGCGCACCACGTAGAGCAGCCCCAGGACGGCGATGAAGACGTGCAGTGCGTGCATCCCGATCATCACGTAGAAAACCGCGCCGTAGATGTTCCCGGTGACCGTCAGTCCGAAATCGATCAGCCGGACCCATTCCACGCCCTGCACCACAAGGAACAGGATACCAAGCAGCGTGGCGGCGGTTAGGCGTCGCCTGGAGGACCGCACCAGCCCGCGCCGTATGGACCGCCACGCGCCAAACATGGCGGCGCCGCTGCCCAGCAGGACCAGGGTGTTGACGAAGGACGCCATCACGGGAAGCCTGGGCTGGTCCGATGGCGGCCATTCCGGGTATCCCGCCCGCACCACGGCGAACGTGACGATCAGCGTGAGGAAAAGGACGGCTTCGCTGGCGATGAACATCAGCATGCCCAGTACGTTCGCTCCAGTACCGGGCGGCTTGACAGCGGGTGATCCGGGTGGTTCGCCGCCTCCTCCTCCCCGGCCGTTCCCGCCGCCGTTTCTACTGCCGCGGTCATCAAACCCGGTATTCCCGCCGCTGAATCCAGGAAGCCGGATCCACTCCCGTTCCCGCACTTCAGGTTCGAGCACGTCAGTCCCGGTGTCAGGTCTCGTTACGACAGACATTATTAAGACTCCTGCTCAACCCCACGGGCTCGATTCACCCTAATCGGTAAAAAGCCCTGGCGTTGTCGTGAAACAGCTTGCGGCGTTCTTCGTCCGATATGCCCTTCACCGCGTCAACGAGGGTGTCGAACCATCCTCTGTACGTGGCGCCGAGTGTGCAAACCGGCCAGTCGCTGCCGTACATCACCCGGTCAAAACCGAATATATCGAGCAGGTGGTCGATGTATGGCCTCAGGTCGTCCCCGGTCCAGTCTGCCTTCGCCCGGGTGACCAGTCCTGATATCTTACAGACCGTGTTGGGAAATCCGGCCAACTGGTTCATGTAGTCCGCCCATGGCGCGAATCCATCGCCCGCGATATCGGGTCCGCCGCAGTGGTTGATGGCATGGGTGACATCGGACGTGGCGCGCACCAGGGTCACCGCGGCGTCAAGTTGCGTGACGTTGGCACACAACTCGAAGGTGTATCCGTACCGGGGCAGGGATTTGACGCCTTCGATCAGGGACGGCCAGCTGTAAAATTCAGGATCTTCGTGGTGCCAGGCCATGCGCCGGATGCCGACCACCATGGGATAGTCCGCGGCCAGCCTGTCCAGCGTTGCTTCCCTGTCTTCCGATTCCAGCGGCGCCGTGGCGACGATCGCGCCGATCATGCCGTCCTCGGCGGCGATGCGCACGAGCCGGTCCACCTCGGCCACCTCCGCGCCCCGCGCGGGATCCGCCTCGATATGGACGGACTTTACGATGTCGATGCCGTCGATAGCCGTCCGGTAGTCTTCCGGTCCGTACCGCTGACGCAGGGCATCGAACCCCTCGAGCCAGGGATAACTCAGTTCAGCCGTATCCCAGAGATGCTGATGACCATCGATGATCTGCAATGAAAACCTCCTGTCTTGCCTGGATTCCGCCGCGTGTCAAGTGCGTGTCAAGCAAAGTGGCAGGCCTGACCTGACCGATGCACGCTGTCCTGGAGTGTGCTATGAGCGCAGCACCGACACCTCTTATCCGGTCGCTGCCACACGCGTTATTCCGGGTGTTGTCCGCGCTTTATTCCGGCGTGCTGTAACTGTTGTAGATCGTCTCGATCCATCGCGCTTCCGGGATGAAGTCGTTCGCATATCCGTCCCATTGCTCCGGCAGGCCAGCCGCCTTGATTTCGTCGAGCGCTTTTCCCTCCGCCATCATCGCGCGGACGGCCTCTGTGGTCGCAACGAGCATACCGTGATAGGCTTCCAAATCCGCCCGGTCGCCCAGGTCGCCGTGACCGGGAATCACGTGGGTATCAGGCCCGATCATCTCCAGAACAT
>JAJECR010000290.1 GCA_022821935.1 Candidatus Latescibacterota bacterium | reverse complement strand
TTCAAGGTAGGGCGTGCTGGGACCGGGGTAGGAGGGACTCGGTTCCAGGACGATGCGGTCGTTGATCGTCCACTCCTTGAGCCGGTAGGGGCCGTTCCCGATATGGGTTTCGGGTTTGGTGGACCACGCCGCGCCATGCTTCTCGAATTGGTGCGTGGGCGTCACCCAGCTGTAATTGAGCAGCAGCGGCGCAAAGGGCGCGGGATGTGTGGTCGTGAAGGCAATGGTGTGCGGGTCCAGCGCCTCGACGCCCAGCGAATCCAGCGGCATCTTCCGCGCGACGACAGCGCCCCAGTTCCTGATCGACCGGTAGTACCACTCGAAATCAAATCCGACGTCCGGATCCGCCCACCTGCGGAACGTGTCTTCGTAATCATAGGCGGTGACGGGCTTTCCATCACCGAAAACCATGTCCTTCCTGAGATGAAAAGTCCAGGTATGGCCGTCTTCAGACACTTCCCAGTGAGTGGCGGCGGCGGGTACCAGATTGAAATTGCGGTCGACCCGGTTGAGGGGCTCGTTCGTCAGGGCGAATCCGAAGGACTTCTGGTAGGAAGACGTGGCCCGGTCCATGTACCGGTTGTTCAGCTCGAAAGTCCGCAGGACCTGCATAGAGGGCGGCGCGGCGTCCGAGGGGAGCGTCACGCCGACCGAGTTGACGCGCCCCGGAGAGTCAGACGATACGGTGGAATTGACGCGGCCAGTGGATTCAGGCGATACGGTGGATATCTCCGCGGCCAGGGTGACCGTGAGCACGAGAAACGAAGCGGGAAGCATCAGGGCGATCTTCGAACGCATGACAACCTCGTTCAGCCGTCATTCGGATTACGCACCTCAACGGGTTTATTGTACAGCATGGTCAGGATTTCAGTAAACTGGAGCGGACTAACCCCCACGCCATCCACGCTTACCGTCCAGTGCAGGTGCGCGGCGTTCGAGCGGCCCGTGGACCCCGAAAGGCCCAATAACTGTCCCCGGGCCACCTGGTCGCCGGCCTTCACGTACAGCCTGCTCATGTGAGAATACCCGGTGTGGATGCCCATGCCGTGTTCGATCAGGACATGGTTGCCCGAGTAGAACAGGTTCTGCGCCAGCTTGACCACGCCGGACTGCGCGGCGTACAGGGGCGTCCCTTCGTAGGCCCGCAGGTCGAGACCGCCGTGGTAACTTCGGAGCTGCCCATTGAACACCCTGCGCGTACCGTATGGACTGGTAATGGTCTTCTTCTCCACGGGATAACGGAACGTGTCTACCATCATCGCCGTATCACGGACCGCTTCGTACGCCTGCGCGATGATCTTCCGTTCCCGCGTTATGCGGCGGACATCCTCGGCCGAGGGGGTAACCCTACTCTGCGGAACGCCCCGGATCTGCTCCGATCGATACGGACCGGGGACGACCGTGAAAGGAAGTTCCCTGTCGAAGATGCGGTCGCTTTCGGTCCATTCCACATGAACGGTGTCCGGTCCCGGTTCCGTGCGGTAGGATATGCCGATCAGGGTGAATAAAACACCGTCAGGCGCGGTCGGGTGAGGGTAAAGGCGATGGAACCGGGCACCCGTCGAAACGGTCAGATCTGCCACCCGGCCGATCGGACCAGGGAGATCGGCCCGCACCGAAGGAAGGTCGGCCTGTATCCCAGGGTTGTCCGCCAACGCGTCCACTTCGCGGTCCGGCGCGCCTGCTGTCCTTTCTGAAGAAGGAACGGCCTCCGCACCGGGACCGTCCGGGATGCACTCAAGCAAGAGAGTGTGACCGTTCGCCACCTGCACATCGGAAAGGCGGAGCGAGAATGCCCGCTCTCCCAGATAGGTCCGTGGTTCGTGGAAGAAGGTCTCTCCGCCCAGGCAGACGGCGGTCAGAGCCAGGGTAAGCACATGATTCATGGATCAGGGCGGGAATCCGGGTCGATCCGGGTTTACACAGGGACCAGTCTCGGCGGCGCCCCCGATCTGGACGACACGACCGGTCCAGGCTATACCTGATTATTATACCCTATTGCGCGATTCCCAAAACAGTTTTTTGAACCGGCCGCGGGGGCTTCGGCAAGCAACCAGCGTTACCTGGGATGCTACCTGGGACGCGGATCCGGGATACCGCGGCTGACCCGGACTTCGAGATCCCCGTCAAGCGGCACGCGACGGGCGAATGGCGGAGAGCCGCCCTGGTCTGGCCAGTCTCGGAGGATGCCCCGGACCGCTCCGGTGGTCCTGTCTAACATAATCGCGGCGGCCGGCCCTCCTCCTCGGTCTATCGTATTCACCCCTTCAGGGCCGGATATCACGATCTGATGCAATTGATCGAGCCAGTCCGCCCGGACGGGAAGCACGAAGGCGAAGACGCTCCCGGCCGCGTCCGCGATTTCCGCCGGACCGAAGGACAGCGAGAACAGCGTGTTCCCCGCTTCGTCTTCACCGGTGAGACGATTCGGACCACCTGTCTCCGGAAGGACGGGCGGGGCGTCGACCGCGAAGGCAGGATGGAGAACGGTTTCCGCCAGGCCGTTCGTTTCGCCCCATACCAGAAGGTTGGTCGCGGAAGCAGCGCGCGCCGCCGGGATGGGCGTTTCCTCCGTCCGCCGATAGATCAGCGCCTTGTGGAAGTGAAAGTCGCTGATCCATCCCGGGAGGCAGTAACTCATCAGGTCGAAGTTCCCCGGCGACATCAGCGATCCCGACCGGATGTCGTAACCCCATGCGCCGGTAGTCCCGTCGATGTAGGGGTAGTCGGGGTCCACCCCGGCCGGGCCGCCGCACGGCGCGTGCCGCAGGTTCATGTTGTGTCCGAGTTCATGGGCTATGGTGTGTCCGTTCAGCGCGGACACGCCGATGTATCCGGGTATGACGGCAACACCCACGCGTTCGCTGGCCGGGATGATGCCCATATAGTGCCCACGGGCGTCGTCCAGGATGCGAACCACGTAGACCTCGACCAGGATCGAAATGGTGTTCTTCGCCGCAGACTTCAACGAGGTCCAGACCGGTTCACGCACGTTCAGATGTAAATCACCTACCGGCAGCGTTTCCCGGGTCATCCGGAACAGTTCGTCATCGGAAGACAGGCCTGCGGCGTAGTCCACGAGCGACCAATCCGGATTCGGCGACCACAGAAAGGGGACCAGGGTAAGATCGAGGGGCGGCATCTCAATCACCTCAACGGCCAAACGTCCGGCAGGCGGCAGGCGGCGACCGGCGTCCAAAGCGGAATCCGGTATGCTGCCGGGATCGATTTCGATCACCATTTCCAGGCCCGGCCGAACAATTTCGGCCGGTACCGCGGTGTTGGATGACGCCGCGAGGTCTCCTTCATCCGGGCGGTCCGGCAAGGGTTCGTCTCCGCCCGGTATCTCGGCCGTGTGCACTGGAAGATCGTTCAGGTAGAATGTAGCGCGAACCAGCGGCCGTCTGGCGTCAGTCATGCCGCCGTTCGTCACGAAGACGCGCAGGAGCGCGGGCTTGCCGGCAACCAGCGGCACCGGATTTTCGAGGGACTGCACCGCCTGCGTGAGATATGCGGACGTAACGCGCGCGACGGCGTCGCCGCAGTTGGAAACGCGCCTTTCATCAATATTCCCTAACCACGTCTGGACCTCGACGTCCCGGGACGCGCATAGCCCGGTGCCGGCCAGCAGCAGGGATGCCAGGTCGAGGTTGAGAAACGCGCGCGGCAACGGCCCCGACAATGCGGCGTTATTGGATAGACTCAGCGTTTTCAGCTTGCCGAGCGCTCCCAGTTCGGGCGGGACCGACCCGCTCAGCCGATTCGACGCCAGGCTCAGCGTGACGAGGTTCGCCAGTCGACCCAGTTCCGGAGGTACGGGGCCCGTCAGCCTGTTGGTGGATAGCTTCAGTTCCGTGAGGTTTTCCAGACCTCCCAGTTCCGGCGGTACGGGGCCTGTCAGCTCGTTGTCGGCGAGTTCCAGGTCCTCGAGACTTGCCAGTTGTCCCAGTTCCGGCGGCACGGGGCCTGTCAGACCGTTTCTGTCGAGGTCGAGCGTGACGAGGTTTGCCAGTCGACCCAATACGGGTGGAACGGGGCCCGTCAGCCCGTTGAAAGAGAGGTTGAGGACGGAGAGGTTTGCCAGTCGTCCCAGTTGCGGCGGAACGAAGCCCGTAAACTCGTTGGAGGAGAGTACCAATCGTTCGAGGTTGCGGAGGTTCCCCAGTTCCGTCGGAAGGGGCCCGTGTATCCGGTTGAGCCCGAGGTCGAGGACGGAGAGTCGGTCGAGTCGCCCCAATTCGATTGGAATGGTCCCTGTCAACCTGTTGGCGGAGAGATCGAGCACGGAAAGGTTTGCCAGTCGTCCCAGTTCCGGCGGAAGTGAGCCCGTCAGCAGGTTCACTGAGAGGTCCAACGCGGCGAGTCGGTCGAGGCGCGCGAGTTCGGGCGGAATGTGCCCCGTCAGGCCGTTGCCGTTAAGACGCAACGTTTTCAGCCGTTCCAGTAGCGCCAGTTCCGGTGGCAGCCGCCCCCTCAGGTTATTATACCCCAAGTCGATAGAGGTCACATGCCCTTCGGCGTCGGTTTCGACGCCGTGCCAGTCTCGAAGCGGCGCTTCACCGAGCCAGTTGGCGGCCTCATTCCAGAACGCGCCGCCCGTTTCGCCGTATAGTGCGGTCAACGCCACCCGGCCAGGGTCGACGGCGGCGGGACAGTCGTCGACCCGTATGTCCCCAATGGTGGCCAGCCAGGCCTGATAAGCGGGGTTAAGCGGCGCGCATAGCCCTGTTCCGCCCAACTTGAGGACCGTCAGGCCGAGACCGTCGAGCGACGCGGGCAGCGGTCCCGTCAGCCCGGGGTTGTTCGACAGGTCCAGTACACTCAGGGACCGGAGATCGCCCAGCCGGGAGGGCAACGATCCCTTAAGGTTGTTGTCTTTCAGATCCAGGCCTGTTACCTGGCCCAAATCGTTGGTCGCAACGCCGTGCCAGTCGCTCAAAGGCGCGCCGGTAAGCCAATTGTCACGTCCGGTCCAGTACCCCCCGTCCGCCGCATTGTACAACGCGATCAGCGCGCTCCGCTCCATGTCCTCGCAGTCGTCCACTTCAACGTCGTCAATCGCGCCGAGCCAGGCCTGGAAAACCGCGTCCAGCGGCGCGCATAGGAAAGTTCTATCAAGCCTCAGGGATTCGAGGTTGTCGAGATTGGTCATGGCCAGGGGCAACGGCCCGAGCGAGAAGTTGTTGCCCCTGGCGCCGAGTTCCCTGAGGCTGGCGAGTCGTCCGATTTCGTGAGGTATGTTTCCCGTCAGCCGGTTATAGGACACCTCCAGCACCTCCAGCCCGGCGAGCCGCCCGATTTCGGAGGGTATGCTCCCGGTCATCTGATTGCGTGCGAGTGAAAGGGATCGAAGCCTTTCCAGCCGGACCAGTTCCGCGGGGAATGCGCCCGCCAGGCCGTTCCTGTCGAGCAGCAATTCGATCACCCTTCCTTCCGCGTCAGTCGCCACCCCGTGCCACTCGTCCAGGGGCGCGTCGCTCGACCAGTTCGTGGCGAGCGTCCATCCCGGTCCGCCGGTCCCGTTGAACAGCGCGACCAGGGCGGCGCGGTCCAGCGCGTCCGGTCCAAAACCCGAGACCGTGACCTCCACGCTTGCCGATACGGCCCCGGAAGACACGGTGATACGGACATTTCCGTTCGACCGCGCCTCAAGGTCGCCAAGGAAGTTCACCGAGACGACGAAGGGATCGCTGCTTGTCCAGACGAGCAGCACGTTCGGCACCAGATTGCCGTTTCTGTCTTTCGCCGCGGCGTCCACCCGCAGAGACCCGTCCGTCTTCGTCAGCGTCACGCTGGCGGGCGCGACCTCGATGCGGGCGACCGCCTGCGATACCGTGACGGCGGCAGTCGCATGGAATTGCCCTGAAACGGCTGTGACAACCGCGGAACCGTTCTTAAGGGCCGTGACCAGGCCCGCGTCAGTCACGGTGGCCACTTCGGTGTTTCCGCTGGTCCACGTCACGGCAGCGTCCGTTATCGCCCGATCGTTCCCGTCCCTGACCGACGCGGTGAGCTGCACGGTCGCGCCAATGGCGTCCAGCACGGCTTCGGCCGGTGATATCCTGATGCTGGCCGCCCGCGGCGGTTCCGTGGGGCTTTCCCTGCCGCACGAAAGCAGGACAATGGTCGAGAAGACGACGGGAAAGAGAAGAAACCTCATGGCACGACTTATGCGAAATGTGGATTGGATGATGATCGAGAGAACGTCGGGAAAGAGAAGAAACACCTGTGACTTCCGCCGCCGTCAGGGGTCGAAGAACAGGTTCTGCAGGACTGGTACCGTGTCGAACAGGCAGACGCCGGGTCCGCAGGCCGGTCGCGCTCCGGGTCAGCCCCAGCGGTACTCCGGCGGGTCGAAGACGAAACCGTGGAAGAAGCGCCGCCGCGCCGGCGTGAGACTGTTCAGGAACGCCCTGTCGTACCGCCACTGTTCCGCGCACGCCAGCATCCAGGGGTGTTCGTACCCGTAGTACAGGATGACCCGCTTGCCCCCCGGGCGCGTGAACGGACCGGCCGAATGCAATACCCCGTTGTGGAAGAGCACAGCCGTGCCGGAACGCCCGCAGATCTGCACTGCACCGGGCATGCCGTTCTTCGCGTCCGGTTCGACCAGGGACTTGTGGCTGCCTGGAACGAGGTTCAGGTTGCCCTGGTCGGGTTCCGACATGTCGCTCAGGTAGTATCCTATCTTGAACTGCAATAACGGAACGTGCGGCCGGAAGTCACGGAATCCGTCCTGGATCCCGTCCGTATGCCAACCCTGTCCGTGGTATTCCTCGGGTTCGATCTCGTAGAAGGCATCCGTGGAATGCAGGTGGGGCATCTCGTTGAACAGGCCGTGGACGTAGGCCATCATCGGCTCGTAGTCGAGCATGTCAAGAAAGAGCGGGTCTTCTGCCAGCAGATGCATGATCCGCGCGTTGGCCTTGCCCAGCCGGTCGGCGAAGGCCGGTTCGTGCGCTCGTTTGAAACCGGGATCTCGCCGGCGGGCTATCGTCCGCGCCAGCGCGGCGTTGAGCGAATCGACCAGGGATTCCGGGAGGAAATCCTCCAGGACCAAGTAGCCGTTGGTATCGAAGAGGAAGCGTTCGGAGTCCGTGGGATGGCCGGTCGTGGCGGGGTTTTTGGTCATGGACATTTACTATACGGCGTTCGGACCGTGTATCTTCCAGGGCTAGCAGAACAGTTGCAGGTCGTTTGCGAGCACCGAGATAGTCGGTCTGGCATCTTTGCTAAGATAGGAAAAACATTAAAGTAATCAGGCGAGCTTTCAATTTCCGGGAGAGAATATCACAGCAAAACGGTCTTGCTCAAGCTGTTTCGAATTCTAGTGCGGAGAGGTTCAGGTTAGCAGAGCGTTTCGAAAGGTGAAGCAATTCCACGCCCACCACTTCGTTCGACTCGTTGTAGTCGAGTACGACCCCAGGTGAGACTTCCTCAGACTCGACGATGTTAGAATCGTCGAGACGCAAATAAAGAGCGTCTGCATCTTTGTCTACATGGAGTTTCATAGTCTCTTCCTCGTTCCACGGTCGAAAAACACACTCACGACTCGCCAGGGATTTATTCGTGTGTTTACAGCCACACGCAACACACGGTCGTTCCGCTCCGAAATGCGTTTGTAGAACCGCTCTACTTCAATATCTTCTGGGTCATCTGTACGCAAATCCGGTTCTGATACTGCTCTATCTATCCACTCCAAGTGGATGTTTCGTTCCTTTATGACACGAAGGGCGTGTGCAGTATATTCCATCTTAGTTAAATCGGGTTCTGCAATTTAAGAAGCCTGCCCTTTGCCATTTTGAACACCATAGGTATAATGAAGTATTATCGCTTAAATGTAAAGGCGATTTGTAGTCGGATTTTTGGATCAGTCTGTCAATAGGCCGCTTACTATAAAGACTAAACATGATCTACGACGGACACGCCTACTGTTTCCCCGCGCCGCGCGATATCGGTGGTTTCGACGATCCCGCCGAATTCCGGCGCCATTTGCAGATGTTCATGGCCCAGGCCCGCCAGCAGCCCGTCTGGCGGCGCGACGACCGCGCTCCGGCCGACGCCACGGGGCTTTACGATCCCGACCGGCCGTGGCGCTTCGAGGGCCTGCGGGACGCGGAATTCCGCACTGGAGATCACGGCCTGGCGGAGTGGACGGTCGATGGCGAGGATTATGTAAAGCAGGCCCTGCCGCCGTGGACTGAGGACTTCTCCTTCACCGCGGAATACCTGGTGGCGGAGATGGACTATGCGGGCATCGAACGGGCTCTCCTGCACCGCACGCCTTACATGGGACTCGACGACGGGTACATCGCCGAATGCTGCCGGCGCTATCCGGGGCGGATCCAGGGCCTGGTCCAGGTCCCCGAGTGGTGGATTCCCGACAGGACCGGCGACGCGATCGAGAAACTGGAACGGGCGATCCACGTACACGGCCTTTCCGGGCTTCAGTTCGCGCCTTTCCACCGGCCGCTTTACGACCTTCCGCCCGAATGGACCGGGCCGGATTTCGACCCGTTCTGGACCGCGGTGACCGAACTGGATA
>JAJECR010000115.1 GCA_022821935.1 Candidatus Latescibacterota bacterium | reverse complement strand
ATTACCGGATATTGAGCCGTGCCATCTGGGTGATGATGTAGTCGGCACAACGAAACGCCAGCGCCTGAATCGTCAGCGTAGGGTTGCTTTTGCCACTGGTGACAAAAGACGAACCGTCGACGATGAACAGGTTGTCCACGTCGTGCGCCTGGTTGAACCTGTTAACCACCGAAGTCGCCGGGTCGTTGCCCATGCGGCAGGTACCCATGAGATGGGCGTCGCCGTGGGGGACAAAATTCGGCGAGGCCACGATCCCGTGCGCGCCGGCAGCGTCCAGTAATTCGCGGGCGCGGTCCCGGAAGAAGTCCCCGCATTTATGCTCGTTCGGATGCACGTTGTAGGTCACGCGCGGCACGGGCAGGCCCCACTTGTCCTTGACGTCGGGATCGAGGTCGATCGTGTTGGATTCCTGGGACATGGACTGCATGCTGGTGAGGGCGACCATGTAGCGGGTATAGTTGTCCATGATCCATTTCTTGCGCCGGGCGCCCCACCTGCGCAGGCGCGGCATGTTCAGGTTGGCGAAGGAAATGGTTTCGCCATCGCCCCGCGGTTCGACCACGCCCCCGCCGAAGAAACCGTACTTTTCAGGGTCCGGATCGTAGAAGTCCTGTATGATCCGGGAATCCATGACGCCCTTGTACTCGTTCAGGTCCTTCTCGAAGAACCCCCGGGCGGACTGGTAGTAGTTGAACATCAGGTGCTTGCCCACCTTGCCGCTGCTGTTGGCCAGGCCGTCCGGAAAGAGATTGGACTT
Organism: Candidatus Latescibacterota bacterium; assembly: GCA_022821935.1. Taxonomy (GTDB): domain Bacteria; phylum JAAXHH01; class JAAXHH01; order JAAXHH01; family JAAXHH01; genus JAAXHH01. Next base: position 8,543 of record JAJECR010000115.1, on the reverse strand, counting down.
CGACATGAGCAGCAGGCGGGGGGTATGGACGCCGTTGCAGCAAACGATCACCGCGCGGGCTTCCAGGCGGTGCTCGCGCAGGTCCTTGTCGAGGTAGATGACCCCTTCCGCCCTGCCGTCTTCGTCGACCACGATCTCCCGCACGCAGGCGTCGGCCCGGATCTGGCAGTTGCCCGTCCGCAGCGCCTGCGGAATCATGGTGACCAGCATGCTGGACCGCGCCTGGATGGTACAGACGTAACTTTCGCAGAAACCGCAGTTCATGACCGGCGGCCGCCCGCCGTATTCCCGCGAGTTGATGGCCAGGGGCGCCGGATAGGAATGCCAGCCGAGTTTCCGCGCGGCCAGGTCGGCCAGCGCGCCCGAACTGGTCCGGGGCACCGGCGGCATGGGATAGGGCCGGCGGCGCGGCGGATCGAAGGGATTGGCGCCGGCCAGGCCCGAAATGCCGATCTCGTATTCGGCCTTTTCGTAGTAGTGTTCGAGGTCCCAGTAGTCGATGGGCCAGTCCTGCACGTCCGCGCCGTCCAGGTCGCCGTAAAGGCTTCGCTCCTTGAAATCGTTTTCGTGGAGCCGCCAGGATATGCCCGTGTAATGAAGCGTGCTTCCCCCCACCGTGCTCTGCATGTGAATGCCATGATCTTCAACGGCCTGATCACCCGCTGACTGCCGGTAGGTATTGGGCTGGTCGTGACGATAGATGTTGGGATAGCCAGGCAGGTTGTCGGCGGGATGCATCGCCATGAGCTCGTCCTGGTCGAAATGGCGCGTCTTCCGGAAGGAGCCCATTTCCATGGCGACCACCCTCAGTCCCTTCGTGCTCAATTCCTTCGCCAGTACCGAACCGGCCGCACCGGTACCGATGATGATGACGTCCGGTCTTCTTATTCGGGGATTGGGCAGAGACATGGGGGTGGGGCTCCGGAACTATTCCTCGCCGATGATCCGGCTCTTCATGGGTCCGTCGTAGGGCTTCCAATCGGGATATTCGATCTCCGGAATGGTCATGTCGAATTCGCTGAAAGGGGGATCGTAGCCGAAAGGCGCGCGACCCGGGAAACGGATCAGCTTCCAGCCAGCCTCGCGGTAATTGCCGCCGTAAGCCGGATCGCTGAACATCCCCTCCATGGTATGCGTGGCCACCATGCGCAGAAAATCCCGTGCGCCCATGGGGGCATCCTGCGGCCAGGTCCGCGGGGACCGGGGCCGGTCGATTCCCATGAGGGCCCTGCGCCTGCCCCGGGCATCCAGATCCAGGAAAGTGGATTCAAGCGCATTCAGGCAGTATTGATCGAAAGCGGCCAGACCCGATACGTAAGACTCCCTGTAGTCGGCCCGGTGGGCGCCGAGGGCCCGGTCGATGTAAACGATCACGCGCGCTTCCGCCGCGCCGGGACCGTTTTCGTCCGACGGCATGATCATGCGGGTCAGGGCGTCCACAGTACGCCCCTGCAAGTCGTCCAGGTTCTGCCAGGTGTATTCGAAGGGGAGGGATTCCTGGGCGTCCAGCAAGCGGGTCCGGGACAACACGCCGAGTGTGATCACACCACCGGTCGCCCGCGCGGAATTGGCCAGAAAGGACCTACGTGAAAAAGGTTTCGGTTTCATGTCTTCCAGACTCCCGAATCAGGCGCTTTCCGCGTTCGAACGCGCATCGGGAAAGTATACACATTCCGGGACGATTTATTCAAACTTTCCGCTCCAAAATACGTCTGAAACCGGTGTTGACAACAGTTTTCGCAAGGGCTGCTACAAGTGGGCAAAGAGGTTGACGGCCATACCAGCCAATCTATATTAGTCAAGCATGGACGAACTGAAACCTCCGGCACTGAAAAAGGGCGATACGATCGGGATCGTCGCGCCGGCCAGTCACTCCGCTTTCCCGAGCGCCCTGCAGAACGGCCGCCATTCCCTCGAAGCCCTTGGGTTCCGCACGGTAACCGCGCCGCACCTGACGGATCGTCACGGGTTTCTTGCCGGCCGGGACGCCGACCGCCTGGCTGATCTCGAAAGCATGTTTGCCGATCCGGAGGTCCACGGGATCGTGTGCCTGCGCGGCGGGTACGGGTCCGTTCGCATGCTGCCGCAGATGGATTTCGACACCATCAAGGCGCACCCCAAGGTATTCGTCGGGTACAGCGACATCACGGCGCTCCACGGGGCCATACGCCGGAAAACCGGGATGGTCACCTTCTGGGGCCCCATGGTCTCTTCCGACATGAGCCCGGGTTTCCATCCGTACAACCGGGATGCCTTTATGAAGGCGGTTTCAGGAACGGATGCCATAGGGACGATAGCCCATCCGGACGATATGCCCCCGGTGCAAATTATCCGCGGGGGGAAGGCCAGCGGGCCGCTGATCGGGGGCACGCTTTCATTGCTTGCCGCCGCGGTAGGCACGCCGTACGAGTTTGAATACGACGGCGCCATCCTGTTTTTCGAGGACGTGGGCGAGGAACCGCACCGGATCGACCGGATGCTGACCCAGCTGCTGCAGGCCGGCAGGCTGGAGCGCGTTTCCGGTATCGTAATCGGCGAATGCGCCGGATGCGGCAGCGCGCCGAACAACCCCGCTTTCCCTTATGGCAATTTCAGTATCGAAGAGGTGTTCCTGGACCGGCTTCAACCGCTTGGAATTCCCGTAATTTATGGCCTCGGCATAGGGCACGGAACCTACAAGGCGACCCTGCCCCAGGGCGTACAGGCTACGCTTGACGGGGATGCCGGCAGCCTCACCATAGACGAATCGGCCGTCAGTTAGTCTCATCGATCGGAACAGTCTCCCCGGCTGTCTGAAATTCGCGTGATAAAGGAACCTCTATGGGCAGTCACATCTTGCTGGATGTACCGCTTCCGCCTTCCGTACTGGATCTATTCGACCCCGGGGACGAGTTTCACCTGCTTGCCGATCTGACGGAAGAGGATGCACGGTGGAGGTTGATCGACGCTTATTTGACTTATGGCCATCCCCCGACGGACGGAGAGATAATGGACCGCATGCCGAACCTGAAGGTCGTCAGCAACTTCGGGGTCGGCGTCGACCACATAGACACGGAGGCGGCCCGGGAGCGGGGCATACCCGTCGGTAATACCCCGAACCTGCTGGACGGCGCCACGGCGGACATGACCTTTACCCTCCTGATGGCGGCGGCGCGGCGCGTCGTCGTAGGCGACCGGTTCGCCCGCAGCCCCGAATTCACCCATTACGACCCGAGTATTCTTCACGGATACGAAGTGCATGGCAGCACGATCGGCATCATTGGCATGGGCAGCATCGGGAAGCAGGTCGCAAAAAGAGCCAATGGGTTCGACATGGAGATCGTCTATCACAACCGCAGGCCGGACCCCGATGACCACCTGTACCAGGCCCGGTATGTGTCGCTGGAATCGTTGCTCGAGATATCGGACTTCGTGACGCTGAACTGTCCGCTTACCGATGAAACCAGGGGTCTGATCGACGAAGCCGCGCTAAAACGCATGAAGAAGACGGCAATCCTGGTCAATCTGGCACGGGGCGGTGTCGTGGATCACGAAGCACTCTACCACGCCCTGCGCAACGATTGGATCGCCGGGGCGGCGCTGGACGTCACCGAACCCGAACCCCTGCCGAGAGACCATCCCCTGCTCACGCTGGACAACCTGGTCATCGCACCGCACCTGGGCAGCGCGACCACGCGCACACGCCACGCGATGGCCCGCCTGACGGTGGACAATCTCAGGGCGGGGCTGGCCGGCCGGCCCCTGCCCAGCCGTGTCGTATGAGGTTGCATTGTATTCCTTTGCACCACTCGATCAACGCGTCGCCGTAATCGACCTGGGTTCCAATACCGCCCGGCTCATGATCGCCCAGTATACCCGAGACCGGGTCTTCAAAATAACCGACGAAGTCAGCCGGCGGGTCCGCCTGGGAGAAGGCATTGCCAGGGGGAACAGGCTTCGTGCCGGGGCGCGGACCCGTGCGCTGGAGGCGGTCCGCATGTTCAAGTCGTTCTGCGACGCGCAGGGCATTGAACGGATTCTGCCCGTCGCGACCGCGGCCGTGCGGGACGCCGCGGACGGTCCACGCTTCCTCGAGGAGATCGGCCGCGTCGCCGGGTTGAACTTCCGGCTGCTCAGCGGCGAGGAGGAAGCGTTCTACAGCACCGTGGGCGTGATCAACAGCCTGGGCGTGTTCAATGGCATCATCCTGGACATTGGAGGCGGCAGCGCGGAAATCGGCCTTATCCGCGATGGCGCGTTTACGAAAGGCGCATCCACGCCCTATGGTACGGTTCGGACCACCGAAGCCTACCTACCCGACCCGAAGGTTACAACCGGCCAGATGAAGCGGCTTGATAAGGATATCGACCACGCGCTGGACGGAATCGAATGGCTAAAGACCAAAAGCGCTGGAACGATTGCCGGCGTCGGAGGCGTCGTTCGCACCCTGGTCCGTATCGACCGCCTGGACCGGAAGTATCCGCTCGGACTCGTGCATGGGTACGAGTTGAAACGGCGACGGCTCGATAAACTCATCGAACGCATCGCTTCCACACCCGTTTCCGAGCGGTCGCGGCGCATCCCCGGGTTGCAGCGCGACCGGGAGGATATCATACTCGCCGGCGCCATGGTCGTAGCGGGCGTGATGCGGAAGACCGGCGCTCGGGGGCTGATCGTAAGCGGCCAGGGACTGCGCGAAGGGCTGTTCTTCGAGGAAGCGTTCAAGCCTGCCTCGAGGCCCAACAGTATCGGCCAACTGCGCCGGTTCACCATCCTGAACCTGGCCCGGCTCTATGGTTACGAAGGCCCCCATACCGCGCACGTCGCCCATCTCGCGCTCTCCATGTTCGATCAGCTCAAGGAGCGACACGGGTACGGAGCGCGCGAACGGGAGTACCTGTGGGCGGCGGCCATGCTGCACGATATTGGAACGGTGATCGATTACTACGACCATCACAAACATTCGGCCTACGTCATCGTAAATGCCGGCCTGCCCGGATTCGATCACCGCGAGGTCGTGATCATCGCCTGGCTCTGCCTCAATCACCGACGGGGAAAGCCGGACTTCTCCCGGTACCACGCCATGTTGAAAAAGGAAGACCTGAGCATGGTATACCGGCTGTCCTCTTTGTTGCGTTTGTCCGAATATCTGGACCGAAGCCGGGCACAGATCGTCGAGGATGTTCGCCTGGAGACAGAAGGCAAAAACGTGCTTATGAAGGTCCTTGCCCGGGAAGACCGGGACATTACCGTGGAGTTGTCCGAAGCACGCAACCGCGTTCAGCTGTTTGAGGAATCCTTTGGCATGCAGCTTGAAATCGAGGCAGCTGAACCGCTCGAGATCGAGGCGTGACAGCACGTTCCGGCCAGGAGATGCACGATATGGTGTTAAGCCGCGGACAGAAGCGGTTCTTCGACGACTTCGGCTACCTCGCCCTTCCCGGTCTCATGCGGGACGAGGTCGCCTGGATCGTCGAAGAATTCGAAAACGTGTTTGAAAAGGCCGGTATCGTGCATGACGGTACGTCTCGCACGAGCTTGGGATGTTTCATCGAACGCAGCGAACGGCTGTGCGCGCTGCTTGACAATGCCAGGGTCGACGGATTGCTGTCCGGCCTGCTGGGGGCGGACTACAACTACCTGGGCAGCGGCGGCGAGATGTACGTCGGGGACAGTCTGTGGCATCCCGACTGCCATGGCGATCCTGTAGTCCAGGTCAAGTGGGCGATGTATCTCGATCCGCTTAGCCGGGATTCTGGAGCCCTGCGACTCGTGCCGGGTTCCCACCGGCAGGGATGGCAGGGCAATCTCGATACCCGGGCGCTCTGGGACATCGGCATGGAGGAAGTTCCTTGCGTCGTTCCGGACAACCAGCCCGGCGACGTCATCGTGTTCAACCAGATGACCCTGCACAACGCCCTTGGCGGCGGGAATCGCAGGCGCATGCTGAACATCCTGGCCTGTTCCGCCTGCCGTACGGAAACAGAGCAGGCCTTTCTCATGCGCAGGCTCCCGGCATCCCGCGAGGAACTGCATTGGGACATCATGCGCGGCACCGCAACGGCCGGGCGGATGCGCCACCTGGAGCAGCCATGGAGCCTACTGAGTTGATCGGGCGGTCCGGTCCGCATGGAATCGACAAGAACCTGACCCGGTACGGCGACACGGAATTCAGCCGTTACCTCAGGCGGGCGTTTCTGGCTTCCGCGGGCTATGACGGCGAAGACCTCAACAGGCCGGTCATCGGCATCGCGGACACGTCATCGGACTACAACACGTGCCACCGTGATATGCCGCCGCTGGTCGAAGGCGTCAGGCGCGGGGTAGACCAGGCGGGCGTTCTCGCCCTGGTATTTCCCACGATCTCCCTGGCCGAAACGTTGCTCTCGCCCACTTCCATGCTCTTTCGCAACCTGATGGCCATGGGTACGGAGGAGATGATCCGGTCGCAGCCGATGGACGGCGTCGTACTGCTGGGGGGCTGCGACAAGACCGTGCCGGCCCAGTTGATGGCCGCCGTTTCGGCCGGCGTGCCGGCGATTTCGGTGGTGACTGGCGCCATGCGTACGGGGAGTTGGCGGGGCGAACGCCTGGGCGCCTGCACGGACTGCCGGCGGTACTGGCTCCGGCACCGGGCGGGCGAGATCGACCGGGAAGAGATCGGTGAAATCGAACAGGCCCTGTGCTCCACGGGCGGAACGTGCATGGTCATGGGTACGGCCTCTACCATGGCCTGCCTCACGGCGACGCTGGGACTGATGCTGCCCGGTGGAGCGACCCCCCTTTCCGGATCAGGTGACCGGCTCAGGCAGGCGGTAATGACGGGGAGGCGCATCGTCGAACTGGCCAAAGGCGGAGAAGACCCGCTCAAGTTCCTCAACAAGGCTTCGTTCGACAATGCGGCGACCGTGCTCGCGGCGCTGGGCGGGTCCACCAACGCCGTGATCCACCTCATCGCCATCGCCCGACGCGCCGGAGTCGCCCTCACGCTGGAAGACATCCATGAGGCGGCACGGGAAACGCCCGTGCTGGTGAACTGCAAACCTGTAGGTACCGGATACATGGAGGACTTTCACAAGGCGGGCGGCCTCCCTGTACTGTGGAAGGCCCTGGAGTCCAGGCTGGATCCGGGCGCCGTAAATGTGAATGGCGTGACGCTCGGGGAGTTCCTGGCCGACACGCCTCAGCCGGCCGACTGGCAGAATACCATCGGCACCCTGGAAAATCCCATCGGTCCCCCCGGCGGGCTGGTCGTCCTGCGCGGCAGCCTGGCACCCGACGGCGCGTTGATCAAGCGGGCCGCAGCGGCGATGGACCGGCAACGCCACCGGGGGCCGGCCGCCGTATTCGAATCGCCCGACGACGTGGCGGCGCGGATCGACGACCCGAAACTGGGACTCACCCCCGATCACGTGCTCGTCATGCGGAACGCCGGTCCCGTGGCCATGGGCATGCCCGAAGCCGGTTCGCTGCCCATCCCGGCCTACCTGGCGAGGAAAGGCGTCGTGGACATGGTACGCGTTTCCGACGCGCGGATGAGCGGGACGGCGTACGGTACGGTCGTGCTGCACTGCTGTCCCGAGGCCGCTGCCGGCGGCCCGCTGGCGCTCGTCAGGGATGGCGACGAGATTGAACTCGACGTGGAGAACAGGCGGCTTGACCTGTGCGTGCCAGCGGAGGAACAGGCGCGGCGCAAGGTCGAATACGCACCTCCCCCGACTCCTGAGCGGGGTTGGCGCAGATTGTACGCCGAACACGTGCTTCCCGCCCACCTGGGCGCCGACCTGGATTTTCTTTAAGAAGGAACGGCTGGCACCCGATTCGCAATTCGCACAGGCAGTTCGATCGAGAAAGGAACCCTGTCATGGCAGACGACCGGTTTGACCTGAAACTGCACCGCCAGGAACTGGTACGCGACAACGGCTTTGCCGTGTGGAGCTCGATCACGACAGATACAGTATGGGAACCGGAACGTACCGCGCTATTGCTGTGCGACGTCTGGGATTCCCACTGGTGCCGCGGCGCGGTCGAGCGGCTGAACGCGCTGACCCCGCGGATGAACGAAGTCACGGCCGCCTGCCGGTCCCGCGGCGTGCTGATTGTTCACGCCCCGTCCGATACGCTGGACTTCTACAGAGATACGCCGGCCCGGAAAAGAGCGGAGTCCGTGCCCTCCGTAGATACGCCGCCGGACCTCGATCTACCGGATCCTCCTCTCCCCGTGGACGCTTCCGACGAAGGCGCGGATACGGGCGAAACGAAGACCTTCAGTGCCTGGTCCCGGCAGCATCCGGACATCGTCATCGACCAGGAAAGAGACCTGATTTCCGACAACGGCGCACAGATCTACGCCTGTTTACAGCATTACGGAATCCGCAATATGCTGATGATGGGCGTGCATACCAACATGTGCGTCCTGCACCGGAGCTTCGGCATAAAGCAGATGGTCCGGTGGGGCGTTCCCGTGGCGCTGGTCCGCGATCTCACCGACACCATGTACAATCCCGCGATGCCGCCCTACGTCAGTCACGAAGAAGGCACGCGCCTGGTGGTTTCCTTTATCG
>JAJECR010000301.1 GCA_022821935.1 Candidatus Latescibacterota bacterium | reverse complement strand
GCCTCGAGTACGCGGCGACAAGGTGATAGTATTCGTCCCGGTGCGCAACATCGAAACGTGGCTTTCCTATTTGGACGGCAAGGACGTCAATGAGACAGATACTTATCCCAAACTGAGAAGGGAAAGTGACTGCAAGCCTCTTGTCATCGCGTTAGATGAGATGTGTAAAGTTGGAAAACTGCGATCTCCCGCACCTCCATCGCTGGAAATTGCCTGCCAGGAATACCGCCCCTTTAATGATTGGTAAGACCTCGCCTTATTCAGGCTGATCTCTTCAGGGCTGTATCCCCTCAACGGTTTCATCAGTTCTATCCCCGCAGTTGCTAGTAGCAACACTTGAACCATGCCCGTTAAGTTGCTAAAATAGAAAACAATATGGTAATTATTGACTTAATACTTGCGATAACTTAGATTGAATGTTGCATGGCTTGTTACTTTTAGACCGCTTTGCAGCCTGGGGTTGTTCCGGGAGTTCAGATCCTACCAACAAGGAGCCGGAAATGGCTATCACTCCGGAACAGATCGGACGAAGCCTGCGATTGGCCAGAGAGAGCCGGAAGATCACGCAGGAGGAAGCCGCGACTGCGCTCGGAGTACAGGTGTCGGCGATCAGCCGCATGGAGAATGGCCAGCGGCAGGTTTCCACGCTGGAGTTGACCCGTCTGGCGGAATTGTACGGCCGTCCCATGGAGTGGTTCGTCAGACCGGCATCCGCAACCGAGCCGCCGGACCCGATCATTGCGCTCTTTCGAGCCGAACCGGGCCTCCAGTCGGAAGTCGTAAAGGAGCAGGCCCGTCGTTGTCTGCGTCTGCTCGGTGAAGGGGCCAAACTCAGACGGCTGACCGGTGCCAGTACCGAAGTGTCCCTGCCGCGTTACGAACTTGCGGCCCCCCGTTCCGCGGGACACGCCATCGCCCAGGGTCAGCAGGTTGCCGAACAGGAGCGCAGGCGTCTCCAGTTGGGCCAGGCGCCCGTCAAAGTGCCGGAGACGATGGCCCGTCAGAACGTCTGGACGGCGGCGCTGGAGTTGCCCGATGAAATCTCCGGCCTCTTTCTCAGGAGTCCGGATTTCGGCATGGCGATACTGGCCAACCGTGCGCAGGCCCCGGTCCGCCGGCGCTTCTCCTTCGCGCACGAACACGGTCACGCGCTGATGGACCGCGACGCGTCGGCCACCGCCACCAGCGTCCACAACGCCGGGGAGCGGACCGAGCAGCGGGCAAATGCCTTTGCCGCCGCCTTCCTCATGCCGGAAGACGGCGTGCGGGAATTCATGCACAGCCTCGGAAAAGGCAGGATCGTTCGACGCGAAGAAGCGGCCGTGGACGCCGTGACTGAGGAGGGCATCGAGGGCCAGACTCGCAGTCCGTCGGGTTCGCAGAAGATCACCTACGCCGACGCGGCCTCGCTGGCCTGGCACTTCGGGGTGAGCTACGCCGCCGCGGTCTGGCGGTTGCGCGGTCTGAACCTCGTCAACCAGGAACAGGCCCAGGCCCTGCTCGATCAGACCGAAGAGGCTCATCGGTACCGCCGCGCCGTCCGCACACTTTCCGATGAAGAAGATTCCATCGACGAAACGCCATGGGATCACGAATTGAACGGGCAGATCCTCTCGCTGGCCCTGGAAGCGTGGTGGCGCGAGGAGATTACCAGGGACCGACTCCTCGAAATAGGGCGTCTTTTGGGTATTGAAGACAAGAAGATACTTGATTTGGCGGATTGAGGTGCCATGAATAGTGATACAGGTACTGGGGATTTGCCTCTCGTCACAAAAGAGAGCAAGGTCCCAGATCGTTTGTAAGGAGCACTGACTGAGATGACTAATACAAACGACAATATAGTCCTTTCACTTGATGCTTTTGTTCGTTCTGTCCAGATAAAACGAACTACTCCGCATACCCTCTTTCTTGGTGCAGGAGCTTCAGTTAGTTCTGGCGTTCCCTCTGCTGAGAAGTGCGTATGGGAGTGGAAAAGAAGCATTTTTGTAACCAACAATCCCGACCTCGAAGAACAATTTACAGAGCTTTCCCTCCCTAGTGTTCGGAACCGTATTCAGGAATGGCTAGACCAGAGAGGTACCTTCCCACCGACTGATAGCGCTGAGGAATATGGATTTTACATTGAACAATGCTATCCGATTGCGGACAATCGCCGTGCTTATTTTCAGGATAGAATACGGACCGCAACGCCCCATGTGGGCTATCGACTGCTATCTCACTTGGCTCAGAACGATTTAGTACGGTCCGTCTGGACAACGAATTTCGACGGATTCACAGCACGGGCCTCAGCAGGTTTCAACCTTACAACATTCGAAATCGGCATTGATTGCCAAGATCGGCTGAATCAGAATCTAATGCGGCCATCCAGAGGGGAACTTGTCTGCGTTTCTCTCCATGGGGATTATCGGTATGATGTACTTAAGAACACATCAGATGAGATACAGGCACAAGAGACACAACTGCGAACAGCCATGGTCGAGAAATTAAAGGATGCACCAGTAATAGTAACCGGCTACAGCGGACGTGATTCGTCTATCATGGAGGCATTTAGAGAAGTATACAGCGATAGGGGAACCGGTACTCTATACTGGTGTGGATTTGGCGATGTTAATGTGCCAGAACGTATCTACGATTTGATTCGACATGCAAGGGCAAATGGGCATCAAGCATTCTATGTTCCAACAAGTGGTTTTGACGACGTGATGACTCGATTAGCGTTACATTGTCTTGAAGACGACGCGCGACAAGCGGTAAAGATTGAGCTTTCGGAAGTTGCTCCAAGTGAATTGCTTTTAAGGCATCCATTTCAAGTCAATACCACCCAGACGAGCACTCTTATCAAGAGTAATGCATTTGAAATTGAATATCCTGGAGAGGTGTTTCAATTTGACCTGAAGGTATGGCCAGAAAGTAGGGCTTGGTCTTGGCTACGGAATCAGACACGCAATCATCAGGTTGTTGCGGTTCCGTTGAAAGGCAAGGTGCTCGCTTTTGGTCTACTAGATGACGTGCGAGAGGTTTTTGGCGACAACCTAAAAGGTGCTATTGAACGGACGCCAGTGGAACCGGAGGAATTCAGATATGAAGATGGTGCTGTGGTTTCGTTGATGCGCGAAGCATTGGTTTCTGCGATAGCTGATAAGGCCGGTATTGATTCCGATGGTCGCAGAGAACTGTGGTTTCCAGAGTCCGATAAGACGATAACGAAAAAACAAACGATTTATAAAACCTATTCTTCGGTGTTGCTATTTCTTCGTCGAATTGGGAATGCACAATATCTGGTACTTAAGCCATCAGTTAAAGTTCTATGTGAAGACGGAACAGAAGCGCCACGTCAAGAGGCCGATTCGATAAAACTTGAGATACTAGGCTGGCAACATAATAAGCCGTTTAATCGAGCCATGATGAAATGGCGTAAAAAACTGTTTCCTAACTCAGGGTCAAATTCATTCGAATATCCTGAGGACCAAGGTTCATCGTTTAGGTTTAAGATACATCGATCACCAGTTTTCGCCGCGGTCAGCCGTGACAACGGTCCACTAACAACAACTTCTCGCAATTTTCAACATCTTGTAAAGCATAAAGGTGTAGAACTATCTGAGCCAGTACTTGTATTCTCCAACCGCAATTGTTCTGGTTTGGCAAAGACCACACATCCTATAGAAGGTGTGGTTAACAACAGACCTTTCGATTTTCCATTAACGCAAAGAGGCCTTGCTTCTTCGATTCGATTAGGTGTCGTTTGTCCACGAAAAGAATCAGATCTGTTTTCTACATATCTAAACCAAGCACAATTAACTCATAGGCCAGCTGAGAACGAACGAGACTACCTAATTGAGTATCCAGGTTTCAATCAGGCCTATGGCTTGCCATTGGAATCACCTATACCCGAAGGTACGGGATGGGTCACTTGTCCTGAGCCAACCGAAACCGACCCTAGACGCGGGGCGGTGGAGATCGCGAGACTGATCAACGTCAGCATTCAATCTCTGCAAGCGTCGCACGCGCCACATGTGGTCTTAGTTTGTTTCCCAGACCGCTGGGGAAATTTGCGTGGATACAATGATCAGCAAGAACGTTTCGATGTACATGATTTCGTTAAGGCTTTCTGCGTTCAGAGAGGTGTATCGTCTCAATTCCTAAATGAGGACACCTTAACTAGCAGCCTAAAGTGTCGAATATGGTGGTGGCTTTCCCTTGCCCTGTATGTTAAAGCTATGCGGACTCCTTGGGTGCTTGACAGCCTAAACGAAGATACAGCCTTCGTGGGACTTGGCTACAGTATTGACCGAACTGCGCCTCATAAACAGCAGGTTGTTTTGGGCTGTAGTCACATTTATAGCGCAAGGGGCGAAGGTTTACAGTATCGACTCAGCAAGATCGAAAACCCGATTATGCGTGGACGCAATCCGTTCATGTCTAGAGACGATGCCCGTAGCGTGGGAGAAACCATCAGGGAGTTGTTCTATGAGGCACGTACAAAACTCCCTAAGCGTGTTGTGCTGCACAAGAAAACACCCTTTCGAAGGGACGAACGCGAAGGTCTTCTGGATGGTCTTGGCAATGTCGAGCAGGTTGACATGTTAGAGGTCCAGACTGACAGTGCTTTGCGGTATGTGGCGTCAATAACTAAACGCAACGGTGCAATTGACGAGGATAACTATCCGGTGAGGCGCGGTACCGCTGTGAAACTGGATGATTATACCGCTTTACTCTGGGTTCACGGCACCACATCTGCAATTGACCAAAGGCTAAAGTACTATCAAGGCAAACGTCGCATTCCAGCGCCTCTTGTTATTCGTCGGCATGTTGGTAGAACTGACCTTAAGCAAATCTGTGACGAAATTCTTGGTTTGTCGAAGATGAACTGGAACACATTCGATCTATATACAAAGTCTCCTGCAACGCTTCATTCTTCAAATGAGATTGCCCGTATCGGATCCTTATTGGAACGATTTGGAGGCTCATCATACGACTATCGTCTCTTCATTTAGGAAGTACTGCAATAAGAAACAGAGATTGAACTTGCTGTAGAGGTGCTATTCGTTTCTATTCGATGGACGACCTATTCACAACTAGGCCAAACCACCTTAGCAGTTAGTAACTCATGCCCACCTTAAACTGGCTGACACGTGAAGCAGACCTCCAAACCACGACCCGCGTCCCCTATCGCCTGTTGGCAGAATCTCCAGACCTTTCCGCAGGCGACCTAGATTTCGGCAACACTCTTATTCAAGGTGACAATCTGGAAGCGCTGAAGGCACTGTTGCCATTCTATGCCGGGCAGGTGAAGTGCGTCTACATTGATCCGCCGTACAATACGCGATCGGCCTTCGAGCACTACGACGACAGCCTTGAACACAGCAAGTGGTTGACCATGATCTGGCCACGCCTCGAGTTCCTGCGTGAATTGCTTTCGGAAGATGGGACAGTTTGGGTATCCATTGATGACAACGAGGCGCACTACCTCAAGGTCGTCATGGACGAGGTTTTTGGCAGGAAGAACTTCGTAGCGAATGTAATCTGGGAAAAGAAGTACGCGCCGCAGAACGATGCCAAGTGGCTGTCGGATAGTCACGACCATATCTTCTGTTATGCAAAAGCCAAAGAAGCGTGGAGGCCGAATCTCCTGCCAAGAACAGCTGAGATGAATGCACGGTACAAGAATCCGGATAACGACCCGAGAGGACCATGGAAGATAAGCGGATTGGATGTCAAAACCTATTCCGCAACATATGACTATCCGATTACCACACCAACGGGACGAGTCGTCAATCCACCTCCTGGTCGATGTTGGGTTGTTTCAAAGGAACGGTTTCAGGAACTCGTAAGCGATAACCGCATATGGTTTGGTAAAAACGGCAACAACGTTCCATCCATAAAGCGGTTTCTTTCCGACGTGAAGCAAGGGATGGTAATCAAGACCATATGGAACCGAAATGAAGTAGGTGATAACCAAGAGGCGAGGCGTGAAGCCCGGGTCTTTAACGAATCGGATGTTTTCGCGACACCAAAGTCCGAACGCCTCATCCAACGCATCCTCCACATCGCCACCAATCCCGGCGACTTCATCCTCGACTCCTTCCTCGGTTCCGGCACGACCGCGGCGGTGGCCCACAAGATGGGCCGGCGCTATATCGGCATCGAAATGGGCGAGCACGCCGTCACCCACTGCGTTCCCCGCCTGAACAAGGTCATCGAAGGCGAGCAGGGCGGGATTTCCAAAAGTGTCGGCTGGAAGGGCGGTGGCGGCTTTCGTTTCTACCGCCTCGGACCGCCGGTGTTCGACGCGGAGGGTCAGATCCGTTCGGACATCACGTTTCCGGTGCTCGCCGCCCACGTCTACTTCAGCGAGACCGGGCGCCCGTTGCAGGCCGACGACAAGTCGCCCTTCCTCGGGATCCACGATGGCCGCGCTTACGCGCTGCTGTACAACGGCGTCCTCGGAGACAGGCATCCGGGCAACGGCAACGTCCTGACGCGTCCGACGCTCGCCCTGATTCGGAGCGAGATCACTCGCCGGGACGCGGACTTCTCCGGCCCGCTCACGGTCTACGGCGAACAGTCGCGCCTGGCCGGGGAAACCCTCGCCCAGCAGGATATCGTCTTCAAGCAGACCCCCTACGATATCAAGGCGCGGGCCTGATCTATGGAACTGAAACGGTATCAAGCCGACACGCTCTCGGTCCTGCGCCGCTTCTTCGAAGAAGCGCGCGTGGCCGGTCCGAAGAACGCCTACGAGTCGATCACCGGGGAACCTGACCAGGCCGCGCGGCTGAGGGGATACACCGGGGCTTACGTGCCGCTCAAGGAGCTGCCGGACGTGCCCTACGTCTGCCTGCGTCTGCCCACGGGCGGGGGCAAGACGATCCTCGCCGCCCATGCCGTATCGTCGGTCCGGGATGCATGGATCGAAAAGGACCATCCCCTGGTCCTCTGGCTGGTGCCGACGAAGACCATCCGGCAGCAGACCGTCGAGGCCCTGAAGAACACCCGCCACCCGTACAGACAGGTGCTGGACGACGTTTTCGACGGGCGGGTCCGGGTATTTGACATAGCCGACTTTACCCACATACGCCCGCACGATCTGCGCGATTCCTGCTCCATCGTCGTGGGCACGATACAAGCATTGCGCGTGTCGAATACCGAAGGGCGCAAGGTCTATGCCCACAACGAGGACATGGAACCGCACTTCTCCGCTTCGTCGCAAAGCGTCCCGGGCCTGGAGATGCTGGAGAACGGTGACGTAAAGTACTCTTTTGCCAACCTGCTGCACGTGCATCGCCCGCTCATGCTCGTCGACGAGGCGCATACGGCGGTAACCGGACTGACCCGGGAGATGCAGGCGCGGGTCAATCCGTGCGCGATCGTCGAATTCACCGCAACGCCGCGGATGAAGTCGAACATCCTGCACAGCGTCAGCGCGCAGGAACTCAAGCGTGAGGAAATGCTCAAACTGCCCATCATGCTCTCCGAGTACGACGGCTGGCAGAGTGCAGTAAGCGGCGCCATCGCCACGCGGGCGTCCCTTGCCGAGGCCGCCGGGAATGATCCCGATTACATCCGTCCCGTCGTTCTGTTCCAGGCGCAGCCAAGGAACCAGGAAGTAACCGTTGAAATGCTGAAGCAGCACCTGGTGGAAGTCGAGCGGATCCCGGAAAGGAAGATCGCCGTCGCGACGGGCGCGCAACGCGAACTGGACAGCGTCGATCTGTTCGACCCCGCCTGTCCCGTGGAATACGTCATTACGGTCGAGGCGCTCAAAGAAGGCTGGGACTGCTCGCTCGCCTACGTCTTCTGTTCCGTGCAACGGATCCGGAGCGCTACGGACGCGGAGCAACTGCTCGGCCGGGTCCTGCGCATGCCCTATGCCAGGCGCCGCCGGTCGGACGATCTGAACAGGGCCTACGCCTTTCTTTCCGAACCGGATTTCGGCGACGCGGCGCGCGCGTTGGCGGATAAGCTGGTGGCCATGGGTTTTGAGGAAGACGAGGCCGGGGAAAACATCGAGCGGGTGCAGGGAACGTTCGAAGACCGTCTCGGTCTGGTCGACCCGCCCCCAACGGCGGCGCCCGTGTTCACCTATGCATTCACACCGACGCCGGAAGCCCTGTACGCGCTCCGGGAAACGAAGGATGACCGGTGGACGGTGAAGGACCGCGGCACAGAAGGCGGGGTCGAAATAGTAATCACCGGCTGGATCGACCAGGTTACCGACGAGGCTATCAACGCCTTGTTGCCCGAACAGGAGCGCACGGGTTTCAATTCGGCCGTTGCCAGGCACCGGGCCGAGGTCAGGGACCGGCTTTCACCCGCCGAGCGGGGAGAAAAGCTCGCGGTTCCCCGCCTCATGTCGTTGATTCAGGGTACCATGGAGTTTGCCGATACGGCCCTGTTCATGGAATACCACCAGTGGTCCCTGCTCGATCATTCGGCTAAAATGGACGCGAATGAGTTCACGATACACGAGACGGCGCGGCGGTTCGAAGTGGACGTCGACGGCAACCGCGTCACGTACACGTTCGCCCGCGAAGAGGAGCAACTGGCCCTGGACGTCGCGGTCGAAGGCTGGACGCCGGAGGCGCTGGTCATCTGGCTCGACCGCAGGGTACGCCAGATTGATATCCACCAGATCGAGTTGCTCAGGTGGCTGCGCGAAATGGTCGATCACCTGGTCAACGTGCGCGGCATGACCATTTCCGCGTTGATGCGCTGCAAGTTCCTCCTCGCCAGGAAAGTCGAGCACAAGATCAGGGCCATACGTCAGCTGGAGCGGGACAGCGTGTACCAGCGGTATATCTTTGCGCCCGAATCGAACGTTCAGGTCTCTTTCGACACCGTTTTCACCTTCGAGGACGGCATGTACCGGGATCAAAGGCGCTACCGCGGGCCATGGAAGCCGCTCAAGCACTTCCTCGGTCCAGATTGCGTTCCCGCCTTCGACGGCGCCGATGACGGCGAGGAATTCCAGTGCGCGATGGCTATCGACAGCCTGTCTGCCGTGACGTACTGGCTGCGCAACGTAGCGCGCCACCCCCAATCATTCTGGCTGCCCACGGCAACCGGCAGGTTCTACCCGGATTTCGTGGCCCGGTTGGAAGACGACCGACTTCTCGTCGTCGAATACAAAGGCGCCCACATCGCCGAAGGGTCGGATACCGCCGAGAAGCGCACCATTGGTGCCTTGTGGGAGCAGGAGAGCGAGGGAAGGTGTCTGTTTCTTGTCGTGGAAATGCAGGTCGATGGCCTAGATATGCGGGGACAGTTGCTAGGCAAGATCGGGTCGGGATGACAGAGCCGTCCGATTTGAAGGTCCAAGACCCTTACCGTACCCTTCATGGGTGCGGGAGACTCCTTGACACAAACGATCCAAGTCCTTTCCTGCATAATGTAAATTCCGTACTCCGTTGATCGAAGGTTATGTTGTTATCGGGAGGGGAAAACGATGACGCAGACAACCGAAAACGTGACGCTTACGATGACACCGGCGTATTTCGTAGCAGAGAAGGGTTTGTAAGCGGTACCCCCGTTTTCGAAGGGACGCGTGTGCCGCTTAAGAACCTTTTCGATTATCTCGCAGTTGGGCCGGGTCTGGACGCATTCCTGCACGACTTCCCGGGAGTAGGTCGTGAACAGGCAATAAGGACCATCGATATGGCGAGGGAAGTCTTGGAGAGCGTTGCTTATGAGGCTGCTGCTCGATGATCCCGTGCCAATGGGATTTCACAGACTGACCTGCTGCTCACCTAAACCGAGCGGTTTACACGGCCTCGATGCCCACCCGTTTCGCTCTGCAAACTCGTTGACCTGACGAGTTTCCCGCCTTAAGTTTCCCTTTATTTCTAAAACCGACAAGTCCATTCGAAGTACAAAACCGTTTCCCGGCGGAGCCCCCGTGAACGTCATCTGCGTCTGTTTGGACACTTTCCGCGCCGACATCATCGGTCCGGGAAGGAAGTACAGTCACGCGCACACGCCCAATCTCGACGCCTTCCACGGCAGCAGCGTCCGGTTCAACCGCGCTTTCGGCGAGGGACAGCCCACGTTGCAGGTGCGCCGCGCACTGTTCACGGGGATGCGCAGCTTCCCGTGGCGGTACAACTTCGACCGGCGCGGCCACTGGCATCACGCCCCGGGATGGCACAAGATCCCGCCGGAGCAGGACACGATCGCGGAGGTGCTGCTGGAACGGGGGTACCTGACGGCCCTCATCGCCGATACGTACCACATGTTCAAGCCCACCATGAACTTCTCCCGGGGGTTCGCCCACCTGGATTTCGTGCGGGGGCAGGAGTCGGACAACTGGAAGAGCGGCGACCCAAGGCTGGTCGAGGCGCAACTCGCCCGGCACGTGCGGGCGCCCGTGGACATGTCCCGGCACGCCGGACTGGTCAACTACCTGCTGAACCAGCGTCACAGGAAGGATAAGGACGACTACCAGTGTGCCCGAGTGTTCAACTCGGCCTGCGCTTGGCTCGCGGACAACCATACGGCGGGGCCCTTCTTCCTGTGGGTCGACAGCTTCGATCCCCACGAGCCCTGGGACCCGCCGCCGGAATACGCCGACCGGTACTTCGAACATGACGGCCTCGATTTTATCGTGCCCGGTCCCGCTTACGCGCGTAACGGGTCGGGCGGCTCAGGTGGAACGGACAGGCGAGGCGGGCGAGGCAGCCCAGACGCGCGAGGCGGGTCAGGCGGACCAGGCGGACCAGGCGGACCATCGGAAGCCGAACTCCGGCGCATCGAGGCGCTGTATCTCGGGGAAGTCACCCTCGTGGACGAGTACGTGGGCCGGCTGCTCAACACGGTATCGGACCTGAACCTCCTCGACGAGACCATGATCGTGATCCTGTCGGACCACGGAACCCAGTTGCTCGACCAGGGGAGTTTCGGCAAGGGACCGAACGAACTGCATCCCTTCAATACGCAGCTCAACCTCATGATGCAGGCGCCGGGCGGACCGACGGACGTCGACGTGGACGTCTTCGTGCAGAACCACGATCTCATGCCAACGCTGCTCGGGCGGCTCGGGGTCCGGGCAGACTGGACGGACGGGGCGGACCTGTGGCCGCTGGTCACGGGAGAGCAGACCGCCATTCGGGATCGTATCGTGACCGGGTGGGCATCCTTCATCACGGGCAACGCCGTGGGCCGGGCCAGCGTGCGGGACGACCGATGGAACTTCTGCACGTCGGTGGGCTACGAGGACGAAGCCGGTGACGAGTTGTTCGACCTGGCGAACGATCCGGAGGAGCTGCATAACGTGGCCGGGCTGCATCCCGACGTTGTATCAGCGCGTCGCGGCGATGTGGAAGCCGTCATCGGCCAGCCCCTCCCCGGCCGGATGGTTGAGGTATGCGATCCCGCCCCGGCGCCCATGACGCACTGGCTGGAGCAACGGTTGGGGAGGCGGCAGGGCTGAATTGTACAATTGTACAATAGAAAAATCGTCATTTAAGACATCATTTTAAAGGTAGATCATGCGGTTAGCGAACAAAGCCGCCATCGTGACAGGTGCGGGAGATGGGATAGGACGGGGCATCGCGGTGGCGCTCGCCCGTGAAGGGGCCTCGGTGGCGGTGTGCGACGTAAACGCCGAAACCGTTGCGGAGACCGGCCGGCTGATCGCGAAAGAAGGCCGGCCCGTCCTGTCGGAGTCGCTGGACATCACCGACCACGGCCGGGTCAGGTCCTTTGTGGACGACGCGGCGTCCCGGTTCGGCAGGATCGACATCCTGGTCAACAACGCCGCTATCATGCCGGTCAGCCCCATCGAGGACCAGGATGAGGAGACCATGTCCCGCATCCTCTCCGTCAATCTCCTGGCGCCGGCCGTCTTCAGCAAGCACTGCACTCCGCACATGCGGGCGGCGGGCGGCGGATCGATCATCCACATGGCCAGCGTGACGGGCCATAACGGCCATCCGGGCGTGGCCGTTTACGGCGCGACGAAGGGCGGACTGATCGCCCTGGCCCGGGGCCAGGCCATGGAACTGGCCGCCGACCGGATCAGGGTCAACACGGTTTCACCGGGCACGGTGGATTCACCCATGCTGCACAACTTCGTGAAGGAGAACGCCGAGGATCCGGAAGCAGCGCTCAGGGCTTTCGGCCGCCTGCACCCCATCGGCCGGATCGCCACCATAGAAGAGGTCGCCAACGTATTCGTGTTCCTGGCGAGCGACGAGTCCAGTGACATCACGGCGACGGACATCCGGTGCGACGGCGGCTACGCGGTCCAGGGACGGCAACCGACGGAATAGCGGCAGGGGAAGGATCCGCCTCAATGCGCCAATGCGCGCCTCAGCTACGCGGTCCAGGGATGGCCAGCCGACGGAATAGCGGCGCAATAGAACAAACAGAGAATCTGTGAAGGAGAACCTATGCCAGTAGGGGTCTGCGCGTATTCGTTCAACACGGGATACGACGCCTTTGAGCTCATGGACATGGCCGTAAAGCACGGCCTGACCGGCGTGGAGTTTTCACCCGACGATTGTCTGCCCGATCTGTCTCCGTCCTCGCTGGCGAGCGCCCGTACCCGTGCGGCGGAAAGCGGGCTGTTCGTCGTGGCGGACGGCGGACAGGTCGAATCCGGGATGCTTCAGCGTCTCATTCCGGCGGCCGAGGGCCTCGGCGCCTCGACGTTGCGCGTGGTCATGAGCGGTGTGCTCGGCGGCGACCGCCGGCCGCTGTCGGGCCGGTGGAACGCCCATCTCGCGGCCTGCAGGGATATCCTGCGCGAAGCGCTGCCCCTGGCGGAGAGACACGGCGTCGTCATCGCGGTGGAGAACCACTCGGACGCCACGTCCCATGACATGCGCTGGCTCTGCGAGGAACTGGACAGCCCGTTCATCGGCATCACGCTCGACGTGGGCAACGTGCTGGCGGTCTGCGAAGAACCCTTCGGATATACAGAACGGCTCCTGCCCTACCTGCGCCACGTCCACCTCAAAGACTATACGATTCATCCGTCCGACGAGGGATACCGCATCGCCCGGTGCCCGCTGGGCGGCGGCGTGGTCGACTATCCCGGCCTGCTCTCCCTGATCGACGGATACCGGGATCAATCCGGTCAGGCCGGTCAATCCAGATGGACCGGCGAGATCACGAAAACCATAGAACTGGGTGCCATTTACGCCCGGCACGTGCGCATGCTCATGGAGGACTACTGGGCGGAGTACCCCGATCGCGACATCAGGGACCTGCTGCCGTTTCTCCGGCTGTACTGGTCCCACGTCCGCCCCGGCGGGGAAGACTGGCGCACGCCCCGGGAAAAGGACGAATCCATCGAAGCCCTGAAGGCCTACGAGACGCGGGAATTCGAAGAAAGCGTCGCCTATCTGAAAGAAATCGGGGCCGTCCGAACGAACTCCGGCGCATCTTGAAGCATCCTGAAGGCGGGTTGATATATGAGTGATTCCATAGATACCGGCGGCCTGTTTGAAAAGCAGGCGGTAGAAACCAGGATGGCACGGCTGGACCAGTCCGGCATGCACGGATCCATCGGGTCGATCCCCGACCAGATGGAGGCGGCCTGGGAGGAAATGGCCGGACGCACTTTCCCCGACGCCTGCCGGAACGTCAATCACGTGGTCGTGGCGGGCATGGGCGGATCGGCCCTGGGCGCCCACCTGATCCAGGACGTCTTCCGCGACCGGTTGCGCGTGCCAGTGACCGTCGTATCCGATTACGCAGCGCCTTCGTGGATCGACGAGCGGACGCTCATCGTGCTGTCCAGCTATTCGGGGGGCACGGAGGAAGTGATGGCCATGGCGGAGTACGGGGTGACCCGGGGGATACCGATGATCGCCCTGACCACCGGGGGCGACCTGGAGGCATTCGCCGGGCGTCATGGGCTGCCGGCCGTGGTTTTCAGCAGCGAGCTGAACACCTGCGGCCAGCCGCGGATCGGCCTGGGCTATGCGGTCACGTACCTCCTGGCGATGTTCCGGCAACTGGGGTTCGTGGAGCTCGCAGGAACCGAGGTTACGGGGGCCATCATGCTGCTTCGGGAGGCGTATCCGGTTTACGCGGACCCGGAAGAGGGGAACCCCGCCTACGACCTTGCCCTGTCCACGCGAGGGAAGTCCATTCTGATCATGGCCTCCGAGCACCTCACGGGCAACGCCCATATCATGGCCAACCAGTGGAACGAGAACGCCAAGAACCTGGCCGCGTGGTTCGCTATTCCCGAACTCAATCACCACCTCCTCGAAGGGATGACCCACCCCGGGGAGTATCGGGACGGACTCGCCGCCGTGCTGATCCATTCGGACCTGTACGATCCGCGCAACCGGCGTCGCCATGAGATAACCCGCACGCTGCTCAAGGAGCAGGGGATCGCGACCTCCGTGATTGCGCCCCGGGGAGAAACGGCCCTCGAACAGGCCTGCGACCTGCTCTTGCTCGGCACCTACGCCAGCTTCTACCAGGCGGTCATGAACGATATGGATCCGTCGCCCATACCCTGGGTCAATCAATTCAAACGGCGCATGGCCGAATGACACCATACGCGCATGGAACGGCGGCGCATCGAAAACGCGCATGGAACGACACGCTCACAGAAAGACAGTAGGGTATGAGTGAGATCGTCACATACCTGAGTGGAAAGACGCTGCTGATCACCGGCGCCACCGGTTTCCTCGCGAAAGCGATCGTGGAGAAGATCCTGCGGTGCGCGCCTGAAGTCGGCCGCGTATACCTCGTCGTCCGATCCCGCCGCAAGAAGGATGGGACCACGCTGTCGGCGAGGGAACGCGTGGAGGAGGAGATCCTCCAGTCCGCCGCCTTCGCCCGGCTGCGCGAAATCCACGGCGATCGTTTCGCCGAGGTCATGAGCGCCAAGGTCCACGCCGTAGAGGGCGACCTTACCCTGGACCACCTCGGGCTGGAACCGGACCTCTACCACCGGCTCGCGGCGGAAGTCAACGTCGTGCTCACCTGCGCGGCTTCCGTGACCTTCGACGAAGAAATCGACGCCGCCCTCCAGCTCAACGCCCTCGGCGCCCGGCGCATGCTGGATTTCGCCCGGGCATGCAGCGACGTCATACTCGTCCACGTGTCGACGGCCTACGTCAACGGACAGAGCAAGGGACGCATCCCCGAAGTCCCACCCCGACCGGACCGATCCATGGCCCAGGAAATGGGCATTAGCGACGCGCCTTTCGACCTGGAACAGGAAATACGGGACATACTGGCCCGGGCGGATGAAATTCACGACGACTCCCGGTCGCCGGAGCAGCAGAACCGTTTCAGGAAGATGGCGCTGCAACAGAATCCGAATCCTACGCAGCGCTGGCTCGAAGCCCAGATGGAGACTTTTCGCAAGCGCTGGCTCAAGGAACGGCTCATCGAAGAGGGCATGCGCCGTGGACAGCAATTGGGATGGCACGACAGCTATACCCTGACGAAGGCCATGGGCGAGCAGTTGATCGTAAAGCACCGGGGCGACCTGCCCACGGCCATCGTACGGCCTTCTATCGTGGAAAGCGCGCTGGTCGATCCCGAACCGGGCTGGATCGAAGGACTCAAGGTGGCCGACCCGCTTATCGACGCGGTGAGCAAGGGGCGCCTGCCGGACTTCCCCGGCCAGAAGGACATGATCGTGGACATTATCCCGGTGGACATCGTGGCAAACACGACCCTGGCGGCCATGGCGCGCACCGCCCGGGACGGCGGGATCGGCGTGTATCACGTATCGACGGGCGACCGGAATCCCGTCCGCTTCCACGAGGCTTTCGAGCATTCCTACGAGTATTTTCAGAAGAACCCCCGCCTGAACCGGAACAACGAGCCCATACCGATCCAGCGGTGGACCTATCCAACCCTCGCCGGGTTCCGTCGCCGGTACAACCTGCGCTACGTCTACCCCCTGAACGCCGCGCTATGGATGTTGAACCGCTTCAACCGGATCACCCTGCTGAACAACCTGAAACGCAGGATCACCGTGAT
>JAJECR010000059.1 GCA_022821935.1 Candidatus Latescibacterota bacterium | reverse complement strand
GCCTCCTTCGCGAGCGGCGCCAGGGACCAGCACTGGCACAAGGACGACAACGGGCCCTACAACGGCCGAAAGCAACGTCACCATCAGGTCGTGCAGATTGAAATGCTGTACTATCCCCAGGACGTGACCGAAGTCATGGGGCCTACGGCCACCATTCCCTACTCGCACTACTGGACGTTTAACCACGAAGAGAACCACGATAATTTCGCGGGCGCCGATCACCTCGATTTCGAATACCAGTTGATCGGTATGGAAGGCGTCCCGGTCAGCGGTCCCGATTCCGAATATGACTGGGAAGACATTGTCCACCGGCGCACGGCCCATGACGTACGGATGCGGGAGGCGGTGGCCAACACGGGCTGGCCCCTCGTACAACCCTTTGAAGCAGCGCCGCTGAGGGCGGGTACCGTGCTGCTTTATTCCCACAACACGTTTCACCGGGGGAACCATCGGCGAGACGACTGGCGCCTGTGGGACAGCCACCCCCGTTTCATGTGGCGTTTCTGGATATATCGAACTACGGAACCGGAGGGACATGATGGCGACGGGACCGGTGAAATCCCATGGCGCGGTCTCGGCGTGGACCCTCTGACCGGCGTTGACCTGCGGGAGGCGGACGACGACGTTACCGTGGTCTGGCGTTATCACCGTCACTGGATGCAGAATGGACGAACACCACCGCCGCGACTCGAAGCGACGACGCTTTCCACAAAGGGACGCGAAGCCGAGGCGCGCGACCTGAACGAACGGTTGCACGCAGTAGGAGAAGACGAAGAGCCTCGGCGTATCGGCGCTGCCTACAGGCTCGCCTCGATCGGCGACGAGGCGCTGTCCGTCAAGCATCTCGGGGCGGCGCTCTACAGCCACCGCGAAAGCGTCCGACGGGCGGCGACGTACGGCCTGATCGCCGCGGGAGAACCGGCCACGGAGACTTTCATCGAAGCCACGGCCTCGCCTGTAAAATGGGTCAGGAAGGCGGGGGTTTACGGTCTGGGCGACTGCGCGCCGCTCAACGAAAAGGTGTTGGAGTCCGTAACCGCGCTCCTCCATCATGATACTTCCGTCTACGTCCGCTCAGTCGCAGCGGGCACCCTGGGCTGCCTGGGACGCCGCGCCGCGGGGACGGGTACTGGTGTGTCCCTGATCCCCCGCTGTTTCGAGGCCCTGGTCCGCAGCCTCGAACGTGAAGAGAACCGGCTGAGCATGGACCTGGCCCAGAAGCGAGGCATCAAGTTCGTACGTCCCACCGACGAGTGCGACGTCTGCGAGGGGAACGGCGTCGACATGGGTCTGGAGCGATTCGATCCGGTTCGGTCCGCGGTGCGGGAGAACGTACTCTGGTCCATGGTCATTCTCAGTTCCCACGGAGCCCGCGTGGCGGGCTGTGCCCTGGATGCCGCGATCGAAGCCCTGAAAAAGGTGGTGCGCAATGACAGAAACGTCATCTGCGTGGGATTCGCCATGGACGCCCTCAGCCGCCTGGCCCATCTGGAGACCTCGGACTTTTCGTCGGCCTCACTCGACGGCCTGCGCAATGACCTGCTTGAGATTCTTGGCGAATCCCCCATTCGATGCTGGGAAGCGCTGGTACGGGGCGGCCTGAGCGCAGAACACCTGTCGGCTTTCTCCGAGGCCGGCTGAACCGGCGGTCCTCTTTCCTTACTATCGTTAACGCCGCGCATTTTGCCTCGCGGCTCGAACAGTACTTCATCGATCACTTTGTGCGATCCCCATGCCACACATCCGCCTCGACAACATCGTCAAGACCTTCCGTATAGCCCGTCGGCGCCCCGGTCTCTGGGGTGCGTTCCACGGGGTACTGCGCCGGGAATACCGTACGATAAAGGCCCTGGACCGCGTCTCCTTCGAACTCGACCGCGGCGAACTGGTGGGCTATATCGGTCCCAACGGTGCGGGCAAATCCACCACCGTCAAAGTGCTCTCCGGCATCCTGGTACCCGATTCGGGAAGATGCGAGATCGATGGACGCATCCCGTGGCGTGACCGGATCGCCAATGCCGCCAACATCGGCGTGGTGTTCGGGCAGCGGACCCAGCTGTGGTGGGACCTTCCCGTCATCGAATCCTTCGACCTGCTTCGGGACATCTACCGGGTCGAAAGCAGGGATTACGAGCGGGTCAGGGACGAACTCGCCGCTTTGATGGATCTGGAGCCGCTGTACGACGTCCCGGTGCGTCAACTCAGCCTTGGGCAGCGCATGCGGTGCGACCTGGCCGCGGCCCTGCTCCACGCCCCGTCGGTGCTCTTCCTGGACGAGCCTACTATCGGTCTGGACGCCGTTTCCAAGCTTGCGGTACGCGACTTCATCAAGAGACTCAACCGCGAACGGGGCGTCACCGTCGTTTTGACCACACACGACATGGACGACATCGAAGCCCTGTGCGACCGGGTGATGGTGATCGGACACGGGAAAATCCTGTCCGACAGTACGCTGGACGATCTGCGCACCCGCGTCACCCGGGAACGCCGTCTCATCATCGATCTGCTCGATGAAGGCCAGACGATTGCCGATCCGGACGTTACCTTTGTCTCGCGAAACGGAAACCGCGTGCATCTGCAATTCGATCCGGACCGCGTCCAAACCGCGTCGCTGATCAGCCGCATCAC
Source organism: Candidatus Latescibacterota bacterium (assembly GCA_022821935.1). Taxonomy (GTDB): domain Bacteria; phylum JAAXHH01; class JAAXHH01; order JAAXHH01; family JAAXHH01; genus JAAXHH01. Next base: position 1,350 of record JAJECR010000059.1, on the reverse strand, counting down.
CGCCAGGCACGCCATCAAGGACCTCTTCGTGGAAAACCCGCCGATCGAAGAGATCATTTCCAGACTCTACGACGAACATCAACTCAGATGATCCTCGAGCAAGCATGAATCCGTCGTTTATCCTGCCCTACTCCGCCGTGTTGAGCGCCAGGTTCCGGATGCTCCTGCAATACCGGGCCGCGGCCCTTGCCGGATTCGTCACACAGATCGGCTGGGGCGCGATCCGCATCATGGCCATGGAAGCGTTCTACCGGTCCACTACCGCCCCCCAGCCCATGAGCCTCGAGGAGGTCGTGACCTACGTATGGCTGGGCCAGGCCCTGCTCGGTCTGTTGCCCTGGAATCCGGATACGGAAATCCGAAACATGGTCCGTTCAGGTACCGTGGCCTATGAACTAGTCCGCCCCGTAAACCTCTATGCGTACTGGTTTTCCCGGTCGCTGGCATTCAGGATCGCGCCTACGTTGATGCGGTCCATTCCCTTAGCGGTCCTTGCGCTGTTGTTTTTTGGCATGCAGCCGCCTGCTTCGCCCGAATCGCTGCTGGTCTGGTTGGCGGCGACCGCCGGCGCGGTATTGCTCACCACGGCGCTTACGGTAATCCTGTCCATTACGCTGATGTGGACGATTTCCGGGGAAGGCGTGGCCTTTCTGGTAGCCCCGGCAATCTATCTGCTGGCAGGCATGGTCATTCCCCTTCCACTCTTCCCCGAGTGGGCGCAGTTCATACTCGAGATCCTGCCCTTCCGCGGCCTGTGCGACGCCCCGTTCAGGCTGTACATGGGCCATATACCGGTGGCTGAGGCCTGGGCTGTCCTGCTTCACCAGTGGATATGGATCTTCGTGCTCGTGGGGCTGGGCGCATGGATGCTCTCCCGGGCGAAACGCCGCCTAGTCGTGCAGGGCGGTTGAACATGATGAACGCATTCGCACTCTATATCAACTACGCGTCCCTCTCCCTTCGGGGCCAGATGCAGTACCGGGTTTCCTTCATTCTGGGAACGCTGGGCCAGTTGCTCGGTACCGGGGTGGAGTTCGTCGGTATTCTGGCCCTCTTCGACCGCTTCGAGAGCCTGAGCCAGTGGTCGCTCGCCGAGGTGGCCTTCTTCTATGGACTCGTCAACGTGGCCTTCGCCTTCACCGATTCGTTGTCCCGCGGGTTCGACCACGTGGGCGACCTGGTGCGCACGGGGGAATTCGACCGCATGCTGCTCCGTCCGCGGAGCACGGTGCTGCAGTTGATCGGCAGGGAGTTCACCCTGAAACGGCTCGGGCGTTTCCTGCAGGGCGGCGGCGTCCTGATCTGGTCCACCCTCTACCTGGACATTGCGTGGTCCCCGTGGGTTATGGC
>JAJECR010000073.1 GCA_022821935.1 Candidatus Latescibacterota bacterium | reverse complement strand
GTTACGGCGTGGGGCGTATCGTAGTTCGCGAGATTCCGGTGCCCGGTGGGACCGACGGCCCGCTGCCGGTGGTGCACGACGATTCCGTTGTGCATCACCGTTATGTGCGTACCCTTCACGAGCCGGTCGCCGTCCCACGATGGCGCTTCGAAGACAATGTCGTAGCTCTGCCACGCGCCCGGTCCCCTGCTCGCGTTGACCAGGGGAGGATACTGACCGTAAATCGACGAGGCGGATCCGTCGGCATAGGTCCGGTTGTTGAAGCTGTCCAGCACCTGGATTTCGTACAGACCCAGCAGGAACACGCCGCTGTTGCCCCGGCCCTGGCTGTCTCCCTCCACTTCTACCGGGGTGGCCCACTCCAGGTGCAACTGGCAGTCGCCGAAGTGCGCCCGGGTTTCGATGTCTCCCGTGCCGTTGACCTCCATGTAACCGTTCTCCACCTTCCAGGCGGCGTCGCCGTCCCGGCCGGTCCACTGCTCCAGGTCCGATCCGTCGAACAGCACGACCGCGTCCGAAGGCGGGCTCCCGTCAGCGCCGCCCGGCGTGACGACGCGAGGCTGGGGCCGGTCACCATCGTGGACGCGCCAGGTGCCGCCGGGAATTTCGGGAGTATCGTTGTAACCTACGGAATCCGCCATGGATCGACTCCTATAAGCAAACTTCGTGAATCATGCGTGAGTAGATATCCACCGCTTGGTAGAGCTGTGGTATTTCTACGTATTCGCCCACCGTATGGGCGCGTTCGATACTGCCGGGCCCCAGAACCACCATCTCCAGCTGATCCCTGAAATGGGGAGCATCCGTCCCGTAGGGCACGGTTTCCGGCCGCTTGCCGCCGGTGACCTCGGACGCCAACTGCACGATGGGATTCGAAGGATCGGCGTAGAAGGGACGGGATATGGTGCTCGTGACCTCGAACCCGTAGCTTTCTGCCCGGGAAACCAGTTCTTTCACCAGTTCTTCGCTGTGATCGTCCGGCATCGTTCGGAAACAGATGTGACAGGTCGACCGCGCCGCGGAGACATTCTGCTTCGTGTCGTAGTCGGTGATCACCATGTTGAACCCGTTTGAAGGTGGATTGAACTCAGGGTTCAGGAAACGTTCGTCCTCTTTGATCCGCTCCGCCATTTCGGCTATTTCAGCCAGGAACGGGGCGATCTTGAAATTTGCGGATTCGCCCAGACCCGTGCTGGTGTGGGCCGCCCGGCCGTGGGCCGTCACCACTACGTGCGCCGCGCCCTTGTGGGCGTACACCGGCGTCAGGCTGGTCGGCTCGGCCACCACGCCGTAGTCCGGTCGAACAGCGTTCATTATTCCGGATTCCGTGGCGACCTGGTGCGCTCCGCCGCCGCCCACCTCTTCATCGGCCGTCGCCACCACGATCAACGGCTTCTTCAGACGGTCCGCATCCACCCGCGCGGCGGCGATCATTGTGCATGCCAGGGGCCCCTTCATGTCGCAACTGCCCCGGCCAAGCAGCCGGTCGCCGTCGACCACGCCGTGATAGGCGTCCCAGTCCTGCTCCTGCCCCGGCACCGTGTCCGTATGGGACAGGAAGGCCAGGCCGCCTTCGCCTTCGCCCTTGCGTCCGACGAGACTGACCTTCAACTCGCCGTTTTCATCCTCGTAGGACAGCCGTTCCACTTCGAGCCCGCATTCCTTCATCCGGTCTTCGACCAGGTCGGATATGGCGGCGTTACTCCACCGGCTGACGGACTTCACATCCACGAATTCCTTCGTCATTTCAACTGGATCAAAACCCACTCGTTCCCCCTCTCGAGATCGAAGCTATCGCACAGTTGCCGGTGCTGTTCAGTCCGTCAGCCAGCTCGACATCTCATCACGCAGACTCGTGTCCGCCCTCAAGGCAAGGGCTTCGATGGCGTTGTCAAGGTGGCCGGAATGCCTTGCGCCGACGATGACCGACGTGATATCGGGATGCCCCATGGTCCAGGCCATGGCCAGGCGCACCATAGGTAGTCCCATGGAATCCGCAAGGGACCGCAGGCGTTCCACGTTACGGAAGTTCCGGTCGTTGAAGTAAATGTCCGCGTGACCGGGAATCACGTCGAATCGCGAGCCTTTCGGAAAGGCGTTTCGGTTCGGCGTGTATTTCCCCGCCAGGAATCCCGCGGCGAGCGGACTGTAGGACGTGACCCCGACCTCTTCCCGACGGCACAGGGGGAAGAGTGCGTCCTGCGCGCCGGGGTCGGCCAGGTTGTAGGGCGGCTGGATCACCTCGAACCGGGCATAGCCATGCCTCGCGGCGGCATCCAGGGCTTCCCGAAGCTGCGAGGCATTGAAATTGCTGCACCCCACGATTTTGATTTTTCCGGCAGCCGCCGCCTCGTCCAGCACGGCCAGGCTTTCGTCAATAGGAACGGTTTCGTCGGGGGAGTGGAGCTCGTAGATATCCACGCAGTCCACCTGCAACCGCTCGAGACTGACCTGGAGCGCCCGGGCGATGTTCTCCGGCTTATTGCCGCTGCTCACCTTGGAGCAGACCACCACTTCGTCCCTGCAGTCCCGCGCCTTCATCCACTTCCCGAT
>JAJECR010000388.1 GCA_022821935.1 Candidatus Latescibacterota bacterium | reverse complement strand
ATCAGGACGGAGCCTTACAGACCGAAGTAGTGCTGAGCGCAACGGAGTTGACCCGGAGCTTTTCTTCCGGCGCGGGCCGTCTTGATATCCTGAGGGGCATCGACATCGACGTCCGGCGCGGGGATATCGTGGCGATCCACGGTGCCTCCGGCGCGGGTAAAAGCACGCTGCTGCATATCCTCGGGACGCTGGACCGGCCCACCTCCGGCCAGGTTTTCATCGGCGGGACGAACGTCTTTGAACTTCCGGACGACGGGCTGGCGGAATTCAGGAATCGAACGGTGGGCTTCGTGTTCCAGGGCCACCACCTGCTGCCGGAGTTTACGGCCCTCGAGAACGTAATGATGCCCCTGCTGGTGGGAAGTTGTCCGTGGGATTCGGCGCGTGAGCGGGCCGAAGACCTGTTGGGGGAGGTAGGACTGGGGAAACGCCTCGGCCACAAACCGACGGAGTTGTCCGGCGGAGAACAGCAGCGCGTCGCCGTGGCCAGGGCCCTGGTAGGCCGGCCGCATATCGTGCTGGCGGACGAACCGTCCGGCAACCTGGACCGCGGGAACGGCGAGGCCCTGCTGGATCTGATGTGGGAGATGTCCCGCAGGCATGGACAGGCCTTCGTCGTCGTCACGCACGACGAATCCGTGGGCCGCCGCGCGGACCGCGCCTGCATACTGGAAGACGGGCTGCTGAACGCATTGGCGTCCCGGGAGCGCAGATGAAATCGACCACCTGTCCGCAGTGCGGCATGTCGGCCGCTGAATTCGGCAAATCGGGTCAACTGGGTTGCGCCGTGTGCTACCGCGTCTTCAAGGACACGCTGGTACCGCTCTTCAAGCAGATTCATGGATACGAATTCCACCGGGGGAAGATCCCGGGATCGGACCCGTCGCGGCAGCAGGCGCGCCGCGCGCTGATCGACCTCAGGCGCGCTTTGAAGAAAGCGGTCGGCCAGGAAGCCTACGAACAGGCGGCGAAACTGCGGGACCGCATAAACGAACTGGAACGCGGCTCGGAATGGCGTCACGCGATGCCAGGGTGAAAACATGGAAAACATGCATGCCGACCTGACTGGCAAGGCGCCGTGTTGGTGCGACACCGGGGGAGAAGCCTCGGACCTGGTCGTCAGCAGCCGTGCGCGCCTGGCCCGCAACCTGACGACGCTGCCCTTCGTTCACCGCACGATAAAGAACGAGCGATTTCGTGTGATCGAACAGGTGGAAAGGGCCGTTCAGTGCAGCGGCGATGTGGCGCAGTCCGAGTACCTGTCGTTGCTGGAAACGTCGGAGTTGGACCGCAAGGCGCTGGTCGAACGACGCCTGATCAGCCCGGCCCTGGCGGGTGGAGCACGTCCTGCCGGGGTGTTCGTCGGCCCCGGTGAAACCTACAGTCTCATGGTGAACGAGGAAGACCACCTGCGGCTTCAGACCATCAAGGGCGGCCTGCAGGTTCGCGCCGCGTGGCAGGAAGCGGACAAAATCGATACCGAACTGAGTAAAACACTTGATTTTGCCTTCTCGGACGAGTTTGGTTATCTAACGGCCTGTCCGAGCAATACGGGCACCGGCATGCGCCTGTCCGTCCTGATCCACCTGCCCGGCCTGACGCTTGCGGACCAGATGGACCACGTGGTGCGCGCCATGGAGGAGATTGGATTCACGGTGCGCGGATTGCACGGCGAGGGGACCGGAGGTTCGGGAAACATGTACCAGGTATCGAACCAGTGGACCCTGGGACATACCGAGCAGGAAATCGTCGAACGGCTCGACCGGGTGGCCCGGAGGCTGGCCCGGTACGAAGAACGGGCGTGCGACGCGCTGCTCAGCCGCGCGCGACGGCAGACCGAAGACCGGGTGGCCCGGTCGTACGGCCTGCTGAAGCATGCCCGCCTGCTGAGTGAGAAAGAAGCCCTGGATGCCCTGTCCATGCTGAGAATGGGTGCCTGCCTGGGGCTTTTGGAGGGCATGGAGTCTACGCGGTTCAACCGGCTGCTGATCGCGATTCAGCCGGCTCATGTGCGGATGAACACCGGTCGTTCCCTGACCGACGAGGAACTGGACGAGCGTCGCGCGGAGCTGGTCCGGGAACACCTGGAAAACTGATATCTACCGTAAACTGCCCCGCCGGGATTACGAAACCCGGCCATGAAGGGAGGGATGCTCGAGATGCCCCAGGGAAACAATAACAAGTTCACGGAACGGTTCAAACGGGTGATGCATATCGCCCGCGAAGAAGCGGCCAGACTTCAGCATGACTATATAGCCACGGAGCACCTGCTGCTGGCCTTCATCCGGGACGGCGAGGGGACCGCTGCGGCCATGCTGCGCAACATGGGCATCGATCTCGAAGACCTCAGGCAGTCCATCGAAGAGGCCACGGTATCCCAGTCGAGCGCGCTGACCATCGGCCAGGTGCCTTTCACGCCCAGGGCGAAGCAGGCACTGGAAATCGCCGCCCACGAAGCGAACAACATGAAATCGAAGTACGTGGGCACCGAACACCTCCTGCTCGCGCTGGTACGGGACAAGCAGGGCATCGCGTCCCAGATCCTGTCGACCTACGATGTAACTTTTGAAAAGATCAAGGAAGAGATCCAGAACATCCAGAGCGACCGTTCCGTCACGAAGAAGGACGCCCAGCGCAGCCGGACGCCCTTCCTCGATCACTTCGGCCGCGACCTCACCGAGATGGCTCGGGGCGGCAAGCTGGATCCCGTCATCGGCCGCGACAAGGAAATCGAAAGGGTCACCCAGATCCTGAGCCGCCGCAAGAAGAACAACCCGGCGTTGATCGGAGAACCCGGCGTGGGAAAGACCGCCATAGCCGAAGGCCTCGCGCAGCGGATCGTGCAGCGCAACGTGCCCCAGATCCTGGAGAACAAGCGGGTGGTTACCCTCGACATGGCGTCCATCGTAGCCGGAACCAAGTACCGGGGACAGTTCGAGGACCGGCTGAAGTCCCTCATGGCCGAGATCACCAAGTCGGATGAAGTAATCATCTTCATCGACGAACTCCATTCGATCGTCGGAGCGGGCGGCGCCGAGGGCAGTCTCGACGCCTCCAACATATTCAAGCCGGCCCTCGCCCGGGGCGAACTGCAATGCATCGGCGCCACGACGCTCGACGAGTACCGCAAGCACATCGAGAAGGACGGGGCGCTCGAGCGTAGGTTCCAGAAGGTGATCGTCGACCAGCCGAGCATCGAGGAAACCATCGACATGCTCAAGGGGCTGCGCAGCCGTTTCGAAGAATACCACCACGTAAAGTACACGGACGACGCCCTCGAGTTCGCGGTGAAGCAGTCCGACCGGTACATCAAGGACCGTTTCCTCCCGGACAAGGCCATCGACATCATCGACGAGGCCGGATCCAAGGCGCAGCTGTCCAAGATGACGGTCCCCGAAGAGATCAGGGACGTCGAGGAACAGCTTCAGGCCATCCAGGACAAGAAGGTGGAAGCCGCCCAGCAGCAGGAGTTCGAACGGGCGGCGGCGCTGAGAGACCGCCAGGAAGAACTGCAGCGCGAATACGACGAGGCCTTCATGGCCTGGCGCGAGCGGGTTACCGACGAGGTGGTGGCGGTCACGGAAAACGACATGGCCCAGATCATCTCCAGCATGACAGGCATTCCCATCTTCCGGCTCGAAGAGCAGGAATCCAGGAGCCTGCTGCGGATGGAGGACGAACTCAAGAAGCGGGTCATCGGACAGGACGTGGCCATCCAGGTGCTGAGCAAGGCCATCCGGCGATCGCGCTCCGGCCTGAAGAACCCCAACCGGCCCATAGGCTCTTTCCTCTTCCTCGGGCCCACCGGCGTGGGTAAGACCGAGCTGACCAAGGCCGTGGCGAATTTCCTGTTCGACGACGACAACGCGATGGTGCGCAT
>JAJECR010000209.1 GCA_022821935.1 Candidatus Latescibacterota bacterium | reverse complement strand
CCGGATCACGTCCGTGACGGTCGTCACGCGGGGATGGCCGTCGCTGATGACCAGGAGGTTGGCGTCGATGGAGACTTCACAGGACGTGAAGGCGTAGAGACCCCGGAGGAGGTCTTCGGTGACCGTGTCCGGGTCGACACGGATCTCGATCTCCACGCCGTCGGTGGTGTAGTCGGTCAGGCCGGAGACCGCGATGCGCTTCGAACGGGCGGCTTCCTCGATCGTCTTCATAAGGCTTTCGGTCGTCTCGCCGAAGGGCAGGGCCCGGACCATGACCACGCCTTCATCCCCGGGTTCCAGCCGTGCACGGGTATACACACGCCCGTTTCCGTCTTCGTATTCGCTGACGTCCATGAGCCCGCCGGTCGGAAAATCGGGGTAGAGTTGAAAAGGCTCCCCCTTGAGGCAGGATACCTGGGCCTCCATGACCTCGATGGGATTGTGGGGCATGATGCGCGTGGACATGCCCACGGCGATGCCCTCGGCGCCCAGGATGAGCGCCACCGGGATCTTGGCCGGGAAGACCACGGGCTCGCGGGCACGCCCGTCGTAGGAGTCCACGTACTCCGTGATGTCCGGGCTGAGCAGCACTTCCCGGGCAAGCGGCGTGAGCCGGCACTCGATGTACCGCGCCGCCGAGGCCTGTCCCCCGGTGAGCACCGACCCGAAATTGCCCTGCTTGTCGATGAAAAGGTCCTTGTTGGCCAGCGACACCAGGGCGCCGAAGATGGACTGGTCGCCGTGGGGGTGGAACTGCATCGTCTGGCCGACGACGTTGGCCACCTTGTGGTACTTGCCGTCGTCGATCTCGAAGAGCGTGTGGAGGATGCGGCGCTGAACGGGCTTCAGGCCGTCGTCGATTTCGGGAATCGCGCGGTTCTTGACGACGTAGGTGGCGTATTCGAGGAAGTAGCGGTCGTATAGGGTTTCTACATCAGCCAAGATCAGGCCCCTGTAGAGATACGGACGCGGATCGAATTTCGTACGAATGCGAATCGGAATCTGTAGGATCGAACCGCGATCTGTACGGACGCGGACCAGCGGATCGGACGCTACTCGGACTCTCGCCGAATTCCGGGGAATAAAGCAATCGCTGTATTGAACTTATACGTTCGGATGGCGAATTACAATACATTTGTAAGGGTGTCATGCGGTAAGTATTGCCCACGGTCCCGTTCGCGTGCATAATATCCTGTTCCGGCCGACGTCCATAGGATCACAAGGAGCCTCAGACCTATGTCCTCCCCATGGGAACGAATCGAAGAAGGTATCCACCAGTTTCAGGACAGCTGCCACGTTTACGCTGTGGAGGGACCGGAGGGCGTCGTCCTCGTCAACGCCGGTACGGGGCTTGTGGCGGATCACCTCGACGAGATCGCGGGCAGCAGGCCGGTAACGGTCCTCCTCACCCACCACTTCCGCGACCATACCGACGGGGCCATCCGCCTGCACGAGAAGGGGGCGCGGATACTGGGTCCGTACTGGGACCAGGAGTATCTCGTCGACCCGGAACAGCACTTCCGGGAACGCCAGCACTGGAACTCCTACGACAACCGGTGGGACCGCTTCTCGCCCGTCCGGCCCGTGCCGGTCGATGGCTGGATGATGGATTACGAGACGCGCGAGATCGCGGGGCTGCCCTGGGAGGTCGTACCCACGCCGGGCATGACCAACGGAGCGAGCAGCTATGTGGTGACGGTCGGCGGCAGACGCATCGGATTTGTAGGCGAGGTTATCTGCGGGGCAGGCAAGACGACCCGCCTGGCGCCCCTGCAGTACAACTACAACGACTATACCGGCGCGTGGAACCTGTACCACGCCGCCAACCGGCTGCTCGCGGCCGGTACGGACCGCCTGCTGCCGAGCCTGGGCGATCCGGTAGACGATCCGGCGCGCGCCATCGCGGCGTTCAAGGCGAATCTGAAACGCCTCGAGGAGATCCAGCCCGGGGTGGCCGAACCAATGGAAGATCTCGAAGAAGACGATATTGAAGAGGTGCTTCCCCACCTGTACCGCTCGAAGTACGCCGGCGCGGAGACCCATTTCGTGCTCAGCGACACTGGCAAGGTCATGTCCATCGACTACGGCTACCATGTGAATGCGGGATTCCGGCCGGAAAAGTCGCACGTATCCAATCGCCGCCCGATCCTCCACGGCCTCAGCGGGCTGAAGAAGCGTTTCGGGATCGACCGGATCGACGCGACCCTCGTCTCCCATTTCCACGACGACCACGTCAACGGCATCCCCATGCTCCAGCGTCTCTACGGGACGGAGGTCCTGGCAGGCGAACAGTTCAGCGACCTGCTGGAGCACCCGGTGAAGTACGACCGGCCCTGCCTCTGGCACGAACCGATCAAGGTGTCCCGGCACATACCCAACGGCACGACGGTCCACTGGGAAGACATCCCCATCACGCTGCACCCCATGTCGGGACATACCCGTTTCGCCACGCTGATCTGCATGGAAATCGACGGGACCCGCGTCGCCCATACCGGAGACCAGGCCTTCTTCGACGCGGAAGGCGGCGTGGGCTACCAGTCCGGCGCGCGCATGTTCACCAACCACGTCTATAAGAACGGCCTCGACCTTGGGTGCTACAAACAGTTTCTGGCAGACCTTAGGCGCTTCGAGCCCGAACTGGTGATCACGGGCCATACCCGGCCCTATCGCACGTCACCCAACTGGTACGCGGAGATCGACCGGGCCGCCGATGCCTTCGACGACGTCCACCGCACGCTCATGATGCTGGATGACGACGCGGCCCATTTCGGCGCCGAGTCGCAGGGCGGCAAGCTGGTGCCCTATCGCGCCCACGCGCCTGAAGGCGGACCTATCGAATTCAGCGGATGGGTGCTCAACCCCTTCCCAATGGAGCAGCCGGCACGCATCCGGCTCGTGGGTCCCGAAGGCTGGCAGAGCGAGACCATGACTCTGTCCCTGGGGCCGCGAGAACAGAAGGTGTTTCACTTGGTGCTCCACGTTCCGGAAGGCACGCAATGCCGGCGGCAACCCGTGGCGCTGAACCTGACCGTGGGCGGCCGGCCCTTCGGGCAGGTGACCGAAGCCCTGGTGACGGTGGGGATGCCGAAGTGGTGAGATCAACTAAACAACTCGAAAGGAAGAATCCATGATCGGTCAGACCAGCCTGGCGTCGCTGCCTTCGCTGCGCACCTACGAAAGCCGCCGGATTTCCAGCTGGAATCACTCGGGCGAGAACGCCGATTTCTGGCGCATAGAAGCGGGTGAAAAACGCGTGATCGGCGAGATTAACGGTCCGGGATGCATCAAGCATCTCTGGATGACGCTGGGACTTCCGGCGGAGGACTACTGCCGCCGCATCGTGCTGCGCATGTACTGGGACGGCTGCGCGGAACCGAGCGTGGAATGTCCCATTGGCGACTTCTTCGGCCTGGGCCACGGCATGCGCAAGGACTTCATCACCGCGCCGCTGCAGATGAGCCCCCAGGACGGCAAGGGATTCAATGCCTGGTGGCCCATGCCCTTCAGGGAGAAAGCCGTGATTGAAGTGGAGAACCAGGGGACCGAAGGATACAACCACTACTTCTACATCGACTACGAGACGTATCCCACGGTCGAAGCGGTGTCGGACCAGGCGTATTTTCACGTGCAGTGGCGCCGGGAAGCCGACACGAAGGGATGGGCCTTCGAAGAAGGGCTCAAGTCGGAAGTCTATCGGAACGATCCGCGCTGGGCTAACGTGAGCGAGCGGGAGAACTACGTCATCTGCGACGTGGAGGGCGACGGGATCTACTGCGGCGCCCACCTGGATATCGACTGCTTTCAGCGGAACCCGAACGACTGGTACGGCGAGGGCGACGACATGATGTTCATCGACGGCGAGGCCTGGCCGCCTTCGCTGCACGGGACCGGCACAGAGGACTGGTATCACTGCGCCTACTGCCCGACGGACGAGTACAACGCGCCGTATCACGGCATCATCCTGTACAGCGGCAGCGACGAGTGGCGATGGAAGGGCAAGAACACGGTCTACCGCTACCATATCGAGGATCCGATCCGATTTCGCAGGAGTTTCCACATTTCCATCGAACACGGCCACGCCAACAAGCTGAGCAACGATTACGCCAGCACGGCATACTACTACCTGTCCGAACCGCGGCGCGGCGGCCCTGCCCTGTTGCCGGTGGAAGAGCGTCTGCCCCGTCCGGATGAAGCGCGATACGGCACGAGGGAGGAATCATGATCGGTCAGACCAGCCTGGCGTCACTGCCCATGCTGCGCACCTACAATAGCCACCGGATTTCGAGTTGGGAAGAGACGGGGGGCAACACAGACGCCTGGCGGATCGAGGCCGGCGAGAAACGCGTGATCGGGCAGATCGACGGTCCGGGCTGCATCAAGCATATCTGGATGACGCTCGGGATCCCGGCCGAGGACTACTGCCGCCGCATCGTGCTACGCATGTACTGGGACGGCAGCAATGAACCGAGCGTCGAATGCCCCATCGGCGATTTCTTCGGACTGGGCCACGGCATGCGCAAGGATTTCATCACGGCGCCGCTCCAGATGAGCCCGCAGGACGGCAAGGGATTCAATGCCTGGTGGCCCATGCCTTTTAAGAAAAAAGCCGTGTTGGAGGTGGAGAATCAGGGCGCGGAAGGCTACTTTCACTACTTCTACATCGACTACGAGACGTATCCCACCGTTGACGCGGTGGCAGATCAGGCTTATTTTCACGTGCAGTGGCGAAGGGAAGCCGATACGAAGGGCTGGGCCTACGAAGAAGGGCTCATGCCGGAAGCCTATCGGAACGACGCACGCTGGCTGAATACGAGCGACCGCGAGAACTACGTCATCTGCGACGTCGCGGGCGACGGGGCCTACTGCGGTGCCCACCTGGACATCGACTGCTTTCAGCGGAACCCGAACGACTGGTACGGCGAAGGCGATGACATGATGTTCATCGACGGCGAGGCGTGGCCGCCTTCGCTGCACGGCACGGGTACCGAGGACTGGTACCACGGTGCGTACGGCCCGACGACGGAATTCCAGGCGCCGTATCACGGGATCATTCTCTACAGCGGCAGTCCCGACTGGAGATTCAAAGGCAAGAACACCGTCTACCGGTACCATATCGAAGATCCGATCCGGTTTCGGAAGAGCTTCCGCATGTCCATCGAACACGGCCATGCGAACAAGCTAAGCAACGATTACGCCAGCACGGCCTACTACTACCTGTCCGAACCGCGGCGCGGCGGACCGGCTATCCTGCCGGTCGAGGCACGCCTGCCGCGGCCGAACGAAGAAGGATACGGCTGAAGGCGAGCGGCGCTGAGAGCGGGCAGCCATGAGAGCGGGCGGCCCGGTCGTTTTCACACAGAAAAGCAGACGACGAAAGTCCCATTACGGAGGTCCAGATGTTATCCCAGGAGCAGGTTGAGTTCTACCACGAGAATGGTTATATGACCGTCGACAAAGTGCTTTCGGATGCGGAAGTCGAGGATCTGCAGCGTGTGACGGACGAATTCGTCCAGAAGGCCGCCGCATTTACCGACCATACGGACTTCTACGATCTCGAGCCCGGCCACTCGGCGGATGATCCGCAGGTGCGCCGCCTGAAAAGCCCGATCGACCACCACGACGTGTACCGGCGCACCATAGAGCACGACGGCATTCTCGACATCGTCGCGCAGCTGGTCGGCGACGGCATTCGGACCAACGGCAACAAGCTCAACATGAAATCAGCGGATTACGGAAGCCCGGTGGAATGGCACCAGGACTGGTCGTTTTATCCCCATACCAACGACGATATCCTGGCCGTCGGCGTCTGTATCGACGAGATGACCGAAGCCAATGGCGCCCTGCTGGTGGTACCCGGCTCTCACAAGGGGCCCACCTACGACCACCACCAGGACGGCCGCTTCTGCGGCGCGGTGACTGATCCCGACTTCACCCCCGAGAACGTCGTGGCGCTCGAAGTGCCCGCCGGCGGGATTTCCATCCATCACGTCCGGACGCTGCACGGATCCGCACCGAACTATTCCGGCGCGCCGCGGCGCCTGCTCCTGTTCCAGTACGTCGCCGCCGACGCCTGGCCATTGACCGGCGCGGGCGAATGGGACGACTTCAACAGGAACCTGCTTCGGGGCGAACCAACCAACGCGCCGCGCATGGCCGACCTGCCCGTTCGCATGCCCTATCCCGGACCGGTAAGAGGCGGCTCGATCTACGAGACCCAGTCGGTCCTCGAGAACAAGACCTGGGCGCGATAATCTGATCGGGCCGGTGATTCAGCCAGAGCCATGACGAGACCGGTCGGCTGGAAGGTGTGGAGCAGTGAACGATTCGGCCCAAAGTGGATCGAAGCAGGGGAAACCCATCCTCTTCTTCGATGGCGTGTGCGGCCTTTGCAACCGGTTCGTCGACCTGTTGCTCAAGTCAGACAGCCGAGATCAGTTTCGATACGCGCCGTTGCAGGGCGACACCGCGCAACGCATGCTGGCGCTGCAGGACCGGAACGGCGACCCCCAATCATTTGTTCTCCTGGAAAATGACAAACGCTACGAACAGTCCGGTGCCGTTCTGCTGGCTTTGAGGCGACTGGGTGGGCCGTGGGGGCTGATCGCCACGCTGTACGTATTCCCCCGCCCCCTGCGTGACTTCGTCTACCGAATCGTCGCACGAAACCGGTACCGTTGGTTCGGGAGACGTGACGAATGCCGTCTGCCCACGCCGGAGGAGCGGGATCGTTTTCTGCCGTGATGATTTAGACCGGATTTTTGGACTACACTCGAGCCTAATCGCCATTCCCCAGGCCATCTAACCACGAATACCACCCTCCATCCCATCCCGCCATGACCGCCAGATTCACGACCGACAACCATCCCTTCGTGACCCCCGATGTTGTCAACGCATTACCGAGCAAGCCGGCAGATGTGCGATCCGCTTACGGACCGGCACCTGCGCAGTTCGGTGAATTGCGACTGCCGAAAAGTGACGGTCCTCATCCGGTGGCCGTGATTTTTCACGGGGGATGCTGGCTGTCGGTCTACGCGAACCTGCACAACGCGGACGCGCTGGCCGACGCCCTGCGGGACGAAGGCATCGCGACCTGGAACGTCGAATACCGGTGCGTTGACCAGGAAGGGGGTGGCTGGCCGGGGACGTTTCTGGATGCTGGGCGGGCGGCCGACCATCTGCGCATATTGGCCGCAGACCACGACCTCGACCTGGACCGGGTGATCACGATCGGCCACTCGGCGGGCGGACACCTGGCACTGTGGACGGCCGCACGCCACAGGCTGCCCAAGGAAAGCCCGCTTTGGACTGCGGACCCGTTACGGCTGCGTGGGACAGTCGTACTGGGCGGTCCGGGGGATTTGAAGGCTTTCGCGCCCCATGCGGATGCAGAATGCCGGCAGGGTGTCGTGGCGGAACTGCTTGGAGGGTCTGGCGTATCATCCGAAAAGCTGGATGAGCGGTTTCGTTGTGGGTCGCCCGTCCAAATGCTGCCTCTTGGGGTAAGACAGGTCATGATCAGCACGGAGCATGACTGGGTCGTGCCTCCCGAACTGGGCGCAGCGTACGCGGAAACGGCGCGGGATGCCGGGGATGATATCGAACACCAGGTCGTTCCCGGCGCCGGTCACCACGAACTCATGGTCCCGGGTTCCGTGGCGTGGCCCGCCATACGCCAGGCCGTGCAGGCATTACTTGGAACCTGAGAACGGTCGCAAGTCCGGCCGACAATGGAATTGGAAAGGACTGGTCATGGAAAAACAGAAAATGCCCATCATCACCGTAAAACCCGACTGTGGCAATTCGCCTCAAAAGGCTTTGCTGCGTGACTTCATCTCCGCCTTCGCCCACGCTGACGTCGACGGCATCCTGGCGCCCATGAGTGACGACATCGTCTGGAATCTGGTGGGCGACGCTGTGATCGAAGGAAAAGAAAACGTCCGCAAGCTCTTGGAATCGATGGAAAACGCGGGAACGAGCGATCTCGTCATCGAATCCATCATCACCCACGGTCGGGATGCGGCAGTCAACGGCGTGATCCGATCAAACTCGGGACAGGTCCACGCCTTCTGCGATGTCGTACAGTTTACCAGTGCGGCCGGCATGAAGATAAAGACCATGACCTCCTACTCGATCGAAATAAAAGATGAGTAAGCCAAAGCCGTCTCGACGCGCGCAAAAACAGGACTGACACGCGCATGGAAAGGTAGACCGTCTACTGATCCGCCAGCACTTCCCGTAGCGCACCAAGAAAGGTGTCGTTCTCTTCCGGCAGGCCGATGGTGACCCGCATGCCCCGCTCCAGCATGGGATAGCGGCTGACGTCGCGGATGAGCACGCCGCGGTCGATCAACCCCTGGAAGATCTCCGATACCGGGCGCTCCGTCTCGAAGAGTACGAAGTTGGCATGAGAGGGCCAGGGCCGGATGCCGGGCAGGTCCTGGAGGCCTTCGAAAACCCGCTGCCTTTCCGACCGGATCAGCGATGCCCGTTCCTCGATCAGCGCATCCTGGGCAATCAACTTACGCGCGGCGATCAAGGAAATGGTGTTGACATTGTAGGGAAGCTTGATCTTCTCGATCTCGCGCGCCAGGGCGGGATCAGCGGCCAGGTAACCCAGCCGCAGGCCGGCCGCGCCGAGGGCCTTGGAAAAGGTTCGCGTGATCACCAGGTTGGGATGCCGGTCCAGCAGTTCAATGCACGACACGCCGCCGAATTCGTAATAAGCCTCGTCCACCACGACCAGTCCCCCGGTCGACCCGGCGACCGCCGCCACTTCTTCAGGCTGAATCATCGATCCGGTCGGGTTGTTCGGTGAACAGAGCACCACGAGCCTGAGGCCAGGGTGGGCGCTTTCCTCCACCAGCCGGTCGACATCGAAGGTCAGGTCACGCTTGAGATAGACGGTCCTAAGGTCGGCGCCCGCGATCCTGCCCATGAGGGCGTACAGGGTGAAGGTCGGCGCGAGAAGCACCACGCGGTCTCCCTGGCCGACCGCAGCCTGGAAGATCGCCTGGATCAGTTCGTTCGAACCGTTTCCGATCAGGATGTGTTCGGGGCCCAGTCCGTGCCGCTCACCGACGGCCGTTCTGGTCTCCAGCGGCACAAAACCCGGATACCGGCCCCAGTTGCTCGCCAGGGCCTCGTCCATGATCTGCCGCTTGAGGTCCCCGGGCACGTCGAAGGGACATTCGTTCTGGTTGAGCTTGACCGGGCAGTCCGGCTGGACCAGGGTGTAGCCGGACATGGCGCGGACCACCGCCTTTACGGGCGGGGAGGAACCGACGGAAGCGGGATCGCCGCTGGTTGGATCTTCAGATTCCCGATCTTCAGGATTGGGATCGCCCGGGTTGAGATCATCGGAAGTGGGATCACCGGAACTATCGCGCGTCGAGGCAGCCATGGCTCAGTAGATCACCTTGTTCAGTGGGTACTCCACCAGGCCCTGGGCGCCGGCCCGCTTGAGCGCAGGAATCAGCTGCCGGATGGTGTGCTCCTCGATCATCACTTCGATGGCCACCCACTCTTCGTCGGCCAGGGGAGAAACGGTCGGATTCTGCAGCGCGGGCAGAAGGGCAGATACGGCGTTCAGGTCCGCGCGTTTTACGTTCATCTTGAGGCCGACCATTTCCTCGGCGAGCATGGCGCCTTTGAGCAGCAGCGCGATGTTCTCGATCTTGCGCCGCTTGTCCGGGTCCTGCCAACTCGACCTGTTCGCGATGAGCCGGTTGGTGGACACCATCAAAGTATCTAGGATTCGAAGCTTGTTGGCCCTGATCGAACCGCCCGTTTCAGTGATTTCCACGATCGCGTCCGCTAGGTCCGGGGCCTTGGCCTCCGTGGCGCCCCAGGAAAACTCCACCTTCGCGGTCACACCGTGCTTTTTGAGGTACTCTTCCGTGATGTTGACGACTTCCGTGGCGATGCGTTTTCCTTCCAGATCCTGGACTTTCCGGATGTCTGAAGACTCAGGAACGGCCAGCACCCACCGCAGGGGCTGCCGGGTATGCTTGGCGTAGACCAGTTCCGCCACCTCCACCACGTCCGCCCCGGTCTCCATGATCCAATCCTTGCCAGTCAGCCCCGCGTCGAACACCTCGTCCTCGACGTAGCGGCCTATCTCCTGGGCCCGGATCAGCATGATCTCCAGTTCTTCGTCGTCCACCCAGGGTGAGTAGGACCGGCTGCTGACCG
>JAJECR010000400.1 GCA_022821935.1 Candidatus Latescibacterota bacterium | reverse complement strand
CTCAGGCCGGCACTCGTGGAGTCCAAGGATCTGGTCGCGGTCTCAGTCATGCCGGCCGGACCCAAAAACTGGCGTTACACGGTCGAGACCAAAAACGCCGAGTACCTGACGAGCGTGGAGTTCATTTCGCCGGACCTGGAGGGATGCAAGGTGCTCGCGCTGCCCGAGGAAATTGAGATAGTCCAGAAGAAGACGCCCGAAGGGATCAAGGTTAACCTGAAAGGCTCCATCTATGGCCAGCGATTCAACCAGTTCCGCCGCCTGCAATTGATTCTGACCACCGATACGCCGAGGGAAAGAGGCGAAATCAAGGTCCGCGTCACCGATTTTCGGGGCAACGCGACGATGATCGAACCCATCGCGGGGCCGGTGGCCAGCAGGATAGGCGCTCCTCGTCACGTCGTGGACCGACCCTGGCGTTCTTACGAGATAATGCCCCAGCATTTCGGACGGTTTCCCGACAACCTGGTCCGGATCACGTTTATTGGGAACTGATTCTCGCTGTCAGCCTTCGGTCCGCCGGACACCGACTTCTCGTGACCTGGTGCACGGAATTCCCCAAGACGCCAACCTGAAATTCGCTCTTCCCGGAAGTGATGACGAGCGTATCAGTCCGCTTCCAGCACGCTGACGCCCGGCAGCGTCTTGCCTTCCAGTAATTCCAGCGAAGCACCGCCCCCAGTGGAGACGTGGCTCATGCGGTCCGAGAGTCCCAGGGCGTTGACGGCCGCCGCCGTATCGCCGCCGCCGATGATGGACACGGCGCCACTGTCAGTGGCGTCCGCGATGGCGCCGGCGACCGCCGCCGTTCCTTCCGCAAACTCTTTCATTTCAAAGACCCCCATGGGGCCGTTCCACAGTATAGTCCCCGCGCCGAGAAGCGCCTCCACGAACTGTCTCCGGGACTCAGGGCCGACGTCGAGTCCCATCGATCCGTCGGGTATCCGGCCGACCTGCCGCGTTTCCGCATCCGGGTCGAGCGACTCCGCAACGACATGATCTGTCGGCAGGAACAGGGATTTGCCCAGCACCGAAGCCCTTTCGAGGATCTCCGCCGCGAAACCCAGCCGATCTTCCTCCAGCAGGCTCTTTCCAATGGCCTCGCCCCGGCTCGCGAGAAAAGTATACGCCATGCCGCCCCCGATGATCAGGACATCGGCGATCTCGATGAACCGGCGCGTCGCCCCGATCTTGTCGGACACCTTGGCTCCGCCTAGCACGACGACCAGCTTCCCCTGCGGGTTTTCGATCACACCCGAGAGATAGTCCAGTTCCTTTTGCATGAGCAACCCGGCCGCGCGTTCGGGCAGCAGACGGGGCACTCCTTCTGTGGACGCGTGAGCACGGTGGGCCGTGCCGAAGGCGTCGTTGACATAGACGTCGCCCAGGGCGGCAAGCCCCCGCGCAAAGCCGGCGTCGTTCCGGGTCTCCCCGTCGTTAAACCGGACGTTCTCCAGCAGCAGGCATTCACCATCCTTCAGCGCTTCCACCGCGCGCTCAGCCGCTGGCCCGACCGTCTCCCGCACGTAGCCGACCGGACGTCCCATGAGGAGGGCCAGCCGGTCCGCCACCGGTTTCAGGCGCAGTTCTTCTGTCATGCCCTTCGGCCGCCCAAGGTGGCTCATCAAAATGGCCCTGCCGCCCCGATCCAGGATATGCCTCAGCGTGGGCAGCGAAGCCCGGATGCGGGTATCGTCCGTGATCTCACCATGCTCATCAAGGGGTACATTATAGTCCACCCGGACGAGCACGCGCCGGCCGCGCAGTTCAAGGTCGGTAATGGAGCGAATGGTCACTTGTAACCTTTTGCGATCGGGCATAGATTCAAGTTACATGTCGATTTCAATTGAACAAGGAACACTGTATATCAGACACTCACAGGAAGACTTATGCAGCATACCCAATTAGGCCATGGCGGACTGCAAGTGAGTCGGTTCTGCTTAGGACTTGAAAACCTCTATGTGCATAGGATGATAAGTGAGGAAGATGCGATTTCGATCCTGGATGAGGCGCTCGATCTGGGAATCAATTTCTTTAACATAGGCGGAGCGAGTCTGCAGGAACTGATCGGGAACTGGTTGTCACAGGATGCACGGCGACGCGAACAGGTGGTCCTGGCCACGTTTGCGAGAAACGAGACATCGGAACCGGATTTGAGTCCATATTCCGACGAGAAGATTCGCCAATCCTGTGAAAACAGTCTGAGACGCCTCAGGACCGATCACATCAATCTCGTTCAGTTTGATCATTGGTGCAATACGCCGTGGGATGAGATCTGGCAGGCGTCGGAACAACTTGTGAAGTCTGGCAGCGCCTTAAACGTGGGGAGCGCTAATTTCGCCGCATGGCGAATCGTCCAGGGCAACGAAGCGGCCAAACGCCGTGGATTCAAGGGGTTCGTGTCGGAACAAAGCGTATACAACCTGCTGCAACGTACCATTGAGCTGGAAGTAATACCCGCATGCGCTTCGTATGGGATGGGCATCCTTCCCTGGAGCCCTCTTTGTAGCGGTTTGCTGGCAGGCAATGCGCCCGCTGATTCAAAGGCCCGGCGTTCAGAGACGGTTTATCATGAATTGCACGAGCGTTATCACGAGAAACTGGAAGCCTACGGCCATCTATGTCGGGAACGTGGATATTCACAGGCCGAGGTTTCGTTGGCCTGGCTGTTACGTAATCCGGTTGTGACCGCGCCTATTGTCGGTCCACGCACCGTTGAACAGTTACAGCAACTTACAAAAGCTGCCGAGTTGTCCCTTTGCCAGGAGTTTCTTGACAAACTGGATGGCGTTTTCCCGGGGGTAGGTGTTGGAGGGCCTGCACCGGAAGCCTACGCCTGGTGATGCCCATGAAGTGATGGTAGTAAATAGTGATATTCCACGCATCGAGCGCCATTTTCTACTTTACTTTGTTGATCTCGCGGGTTATATACAGGGTTTCAACCGGAATTTGGTAAAATGTGCGCATAACGGACTATCCTCTCTTTTCCTCCTTCAAGTAACCGTGTCTGTTATTGCAAATCAACGGGATTCCAGTACTCCGGTTTGAAGCGAGCACCTGGAAAACGCGTTCCTTTATTCGATTTTCGCAACCGAAAGGGTGCGATTGACGGGCGATTTTTATATGAAAAATCCCAAAGGCCTGTACGATCCGGCCTATGAGCATGACGCATGCGGCGTCGGTGTCGTTGCGAATCTCAACGGCGAGAAGTCCTACGACATCATACGTAACGCCATTCGCGTGCTGGTTAATCTCGAGCATCGCGGCGCCTGTGGATGCGATCCCCACACGGGGGACGGGGCCGGGCTGCTGTTCCAGCTTCCCCACGCCTTTTTCAAGAGGCAGTGCAGGCTCGGCGGCATATCCCTTCCCGAAGCCGGTGAATACGCCGTCGGCATGGTCTTCCTGCCCAGGAAGTCCGAACAACGCCGCTGGTGCGAACGGGCGATCGAGAAGACGGTCTGGGAAGAAGACCAGGTGTTCCTGGGCTGGCGCGACGTGCCGGTGGATTTCTCTCAGGCCGGCGAACTGGCCACCCAGGTGTCCCCGCTGATCCGGCAGTTCTTCATCGGCCGGGGCGAGCTTGCGGCGGACCAGGACCGGTTCGAACGTAAGCTCTACGTGGTCCGCAAGGTCATCGAGAACGCCGTGGACGCGCACCTGCCGGAGGAAGACCGGGACGATTTCTACATCGCGAGCCTGTCGAGCAAGACTATCGTCTACAAGGGCCTGCTGCGGGCGGACCAGCTGGATTCTTTTTACCGCGACCTGTCCGACGAGTCCATCGTGACGTCGCTGGCCCTGGTCCATTCCCGCTACAGCACGAACACGCTGGGCTCCTGGCGGCTCGCCCATCCCTATCGTTTGCTCTGCCACAACGGCGAGATCAACACGATCCGTGGCAACCAGAACTGGATGCGCGCCCGCGAGGCGCTCTTCGCGTCCCCGCTCTTCGGCGACGATATGGCCAAGCTCAGCCCCATCATCCGGGAAGGCGCCAGCGACACGGCCGGGTTCGACAACGCGCTGGAACTGCTGGTCTCCACGGGGCGGTCCCTGCCCCACGCCCTGATGATGATGATCCCCGAGGCCTGGGAAAACCACGAGTCCATGTCGGACGAGAAGAAGGCCTTCTACGAATACCACGCCTGCCTCATGGAGCCATGGGACGGCCCGGCCCTCATCGCCGCTTGCGACGGCGACCGGATCTGCACCACGCTGGACCGCAACGGGCTGCGGCCCTTCCGGTACGTGGTGACGAAGGATAATTTCGTCGTCGGCGCATCGGAAGCCGGCGTGCTGGAAATCCCGCCCGAACGCATCCTCACGCGGGGACGCCTG
>JAJECR010000300.1 GCA_022821935.1 Candidatus Latescibacterota bacterium | reverse complement strand
CATCCTACCATCAATTACGAGGTACCCGATCCCGAGTGTGACCTGGACTACGTCCCCAACACCGGCAGGAAGCGGGAAGTACGGGCGGCCTTGACCAACTCATTCGGATTCGGCGGGCATAACGTAACGCTCGTGGTAAAGAAATACGCGGCGTAACGTCCTCCGAAACGCCTCAGAACGTGTTCCGGGCATTACCGTGTCGAAACGGCATCCTATCCTGCAGAAGCTAGGGCACGCGGCCTCGGCCCTGTTTTCCGGCCTGAAACGCGGCGTATCCCCCAATGCCGCGAATCGAACGGCCGTCGAACGGGAAAACGCCCGCCACGTGCAGAAGTATCTCAACTACCGATTTAAAAACCCCGATTATCTCATTACGGCGCTTAAGCACCGTTCCTACGTGTATTCCCGGGAACAGTCGGGCGTTCACTCCAACGAGCGGCTGGAGTTCCTGGGCGACGCGGTACTGGACCTCGTCGTAGGCGAGTACATCTTCGACATGTATCCCCGGCGCCGCGAGGGACAGCTGACGCAGCTTCGTTCCACGCTGGTCAACCGGAAGGCCCTTACCCGTCAGGCACGGGCGATGAAACTTGGCCGGTACGTGCTGCTGAGCTCCAGCGAAGCCCGTTCCGGCGGCCGGTTTCGCCATTCGATCCTGTCCGACGCCTACGAGTCCATCATCGGTGCCATGTACCTGGACGGCGGGCTCCAGCCGGTCAGGCGCTTCCTCCATCGAACCCTGCTCAGGGAACTGGGTGAAGAACGCCCCGCCCATGTCGATCAAGGCCGGAACTATAAGAGCGCGCTGCTGGAATACACCCAGGGCGAAGGCATAGGCCAGCCGGAATACCGGGTTGATTCAGCCGTCGGCCCGGACCACGAGAAAGTCTTCACCATCGAGGTCTTCGTATCCGGGCATCCCGTCAGCAAGGGCACGGGCACCAGCAAGAAGAACGCGGAACAGGACGCCGCGCGCCAGGCCGTCGAGCAGCTGCAGGCCGCCCGGAACAACGAAGGGCCATGATCCGCATACTCGCCACGCCCGGATGTTCCGCCGCCTACAACATGGCCGTCGATGAAGTGCTGTTCAACGCGGGCGGGCGGGACCCCGGGATGATGACCCTGCGCATTTATTCCTTCAGTCCTCCGGCCGTGTCCCTCGGATACGGCCAAGAAGTGGAAGGAGAGATCGATCCCGGCCAGTGCGACCGGTACGGCATCGGGCTCGTCCGGCGGATTACCGGAGGGCGGGTGGTGCTGCACGACCAGGAATTGACCTACAGCCTGGTGGCCCACGAATCCCACCCCACACTGGGAAGCCCGTCCGGCGTGATGATCCGCAGGGTGGGCGAGGCGCTGATCGGGACGCTGCGGCAATTCGGGGTCCCGGGCGAACTGGCGCCGGAAGGACATTGCGGAATGGGTGGCAAGGCCGACGTATGTTTCACTGCGACAGGGAAACACGAGATTACGGTCCGTGGAAGGAAACTGGCCGGAAACGCCCAGCGCCGTTCCGGAGGACGGGTGCTGCAGCACGGATCCATCCTGCTGGGACCGGGCCACAGAAGGCTTGCCCTGCTTTTGCCCGTCCACGATCACGCGCGCCGGGAAACCATAGCCCGGCTGCTGAACGAACGGACCATCTCCGTATCCGAGCTAATCCCCCGCGTGCCGTCCTTCGAGGAATGGGCCGACTGCCTGTCCCGGTCGTTTCTTGAACACCTGAACCTGGAAGGCCGATCGGACGTGCTGAACGTCGAAGAGCGGCGCGCAGCCGAATCGTTGGTCCGCACCAGATACGGAAACGCCGACTGGACCTATCGAAGGACGCTCCGCCATGTCCGGTGAACCCGTTGCGATAACCGGAATCGCCTGCCGGTTTCCCGGAGGGATATCGACGCCCCGGTCCTTTTGGGAATTCGTCCTGAACGGCGGTGACGCGATACGGGCCGTGCCGGATGATAGAAAAGCGCTGTGGAGATACTGGCCGGACCGCGGGGACTATCCCGCCCACGGCGGATTCGTCGACGAAATCGACCGGTTCGACGCGGGGTTCTTCAATATCTCACCGCGGGAAGCCCGCCACATCGATCCCCAGCAGCGCATCCTGCTGGAACTAGCCTGGGAAGCGCTGGAAGACGCGGGGACGCGGCCGGCCAGGCTGGAAGGCCGGCCCGTCGGGGTGTACGTGGGGATCTTCCTGGACGAATACTGGGACCTGCAGCGGTACGCGGCGCCTTCGTCGGTCGGCATGCACACCAACACGGGCGGCACGCTGAGTATCGCGTCCATCCGGATCTCCCACTTCCTTGATTTGCAGGGTCCGAGCTTCGCGGTGGATTCGGCCTGCTGCTCGTCTCTGTCGGCCATACACATGGCCTGCCGCGACATCCAGGCCGGAACCTGTACCGCGGCCCTCGCGGGAGGCGCCAATCTCCTCCTGACGCCGCAGACGACGCGCGGATTTCAACAGGCGCGGATGCTGTCGCCGGATGGGCGCTGCAGGGCCTTCGACCAGGAGGCGAATGGATACGGACGCAGCGACGGCGCGGGCATGGTTGTGCTGAAACCCCTTGCCGCGGCATTGGAGGACGGCGATGAGATCTACGCGGTGGTTCACGGTTCGGCGATAAACCAGGATGGGCGCAGCCGGGGACTGACCGCTCCCTGCCAGCACGCGCAGGAAGCCGTCATCGAAGCGGCCGCCCGGGCAGGGGGCATAAGCGCCACCCAACTGGCCTTCGTGGAAGCACACGGCACGGGAACGCCCACGGGCGATCCCATCGAAGCGACAGCCATCGGACGCGCCACAGGATCCACCGGTTGCCGGATCGGCTCGGTGAAGACCAATATCGGCCACACCGAGGCGGCGGCCGGGGTCGCCGGTCTCATCAAGACGGCGCTGGCGCTCAAGCATGGCATCCTGCCCCCCTCCCTGCATTTCGACCACCCGAATCCCGATATCCCTTTTGAAGAACTCGGGTTAAAGGTGGTTACCGAACCGGAGCACCTTCCCGGCCCCACGTATGCCGGCGTAAACTCCTTCGGATTCGGCGGCGCCAACGCCCACGTCGTACTCGGATCACCGCCGGTTGCCGAAACCGCCGGAAATAGCGTGCGAACGCGGACCGGTAACAGCCCCGAAGGGGAAGGCGCGGCAGGAGTCGACACGGAAGGGTCGCGAAGGCTGTCAGATCGAGACGCGCCCCAACTTCTGGTCCTGTCCGCCCACAGCGCCGCCGCGCTGAACCAAAAAGCGTCAGACACGGCTTCCCTGCTCCGAAACCGCCCCGAAATTCCGCCGGCCGACGTTGCGGCGGCGTTCTCCCTGTACAGATCCCATCTCGATTACCGACTGGCGCTGGTCTTCGAGAAGACCGTGGAAGCCGCCGAAGGCCTTGAGAAGTTCTGCGGCGGCAGCCTCCCCGAGCGGTTCGAGACCGCGCGGATCGGAGCGGAACAGGCGCCTGTTGCCTTTGTCTTTACCGGCATGGGACCCCAGTGGTTCGGCATGGGGCAGGAGCTGTATCACGATGAGCCTGTTTTTCGCGAAGCGCTGGACGAGCTCGACCGCATTTTTGCGGAGATTTCCGGCAAGTCGATTATCGAAAGGATGTGGGACGGCGTAACCGGGGAGCGAATCACCGACGTCGAAGTCGCCCAGCCCGCCAACATGGCGCTGCAGTGGGCCCTGGCGGCCTGGTGGCGGTCCCTCGGCATTGAGCCGCGGTTCGTCATTGGCCACAGTGTCGGAGAAATCGCTGGCGCCTGCGTCGCGGGCGCGCTTTCCCTGGAAGAGGGCGTCCGCGTAATCTACGTGCGCAGCAGGCTGCAGAGGGCGTTGCAAGGCCAGGGAGAAATGCTGGCGGTGGGTCTGTCACCGGAAGATGCGGAAGAGACCATCGAACCCTTCGGAGACAGCCTGTCTGTCGCCGCGGTCAATAGCCCGGTTTCCGTAACCATATCCGGGAAGACAGCGGATATCGACCGATTGCAGGTTGAGATGAATGGTCGGCAACTCTTCTGTCAGCAATTGCATACGGAAGTTGCCTATCACAGCGGACAGATGGACGGGATCCGCGGCGAATTCCTGACGTCTCTGGCTGATCTGTCGCCCGCAAAATCACGGGTGCCGCTGTTGTCCACGGTCACCGGCGATCCGGTGGCGGGGACGGAGTTATCGGCGGACCACTGGTGGCGCAACATCCGAAGTCCAGTCCTGTTCGACCGGACGTTCGAACAGATTCCCGGTGGCGCGGCGCCTATTTTCCTGCAGATCGGCCCCCATCCTGTGCTTTCCACGGCGATTTACGAGAACCTGGCTCATCTGAACCGGACGGGCCACACGTTCGCCTCGCTGCGGCGCGACCGCGGAGCGTGGGACGTCTTGCTCGAAACCGTGGCGAAATGTTACGTCCATGGCCAGGATATTCGCTGGGAACGTCTGGCAGATCGGCCTCACACGCCCTTTCCACTGCCGACGTATCCCTGGCAGAAAGAACGGTACTGGCTGGACGGAATGACGGATCAAACAAGTGGCCGGTACCCGCATCCGTTAATCGGCAGGAGTGTAGAATCTTCCGTGGACCCCGATACCACCGTGTGGGAACGGACGATCAGCCTGGACACCCACCCGATGCTGGCGGATCACACGATACGGGACCGTACGATCATGCCGCTTGCAGGGCAGATCGAAATGCTCTTCGAGACGTTCGACGAGGGGGACATACCGGTCGCTTTTAAGAATCTTAAACTCCTGAACCCGCTGTTACTGCCCGAAACAGGCGCACATCTCGTCCAGATCGTAGGCAGGCAGAAACGGTACACCCTGTCCTCCAGGCCGGAAACGCACGACCAGCGTTCAAGCTGGCTGCCGAACCTGCAAACCGAAAGAGCCCGCGTGGATAAGATGGCCGAACGTGTCGATCTGGAAGCCGTCAGATCGCGTTGCGACCGCCGGACCGCAAGTCGTGGATTTTACGATCGCGTCGCCGAACTGGGTTTTCAGTACGGACCCGCGTTTCGCCATATCGACGAGCTCGTTTATTCCGATCGGGAGGCGCTGGCCTTCCTGGCCGGCCGGGATGATGACCAGGCCTCCTACCGCCTGCATCCCGGTGTGCTGGATGCCGGCCTGCAAGCCCTGCTGATGCTCGTACCAGATGATGTTTCGCACCTTCCCGTCGGCGTGGAAAACCTTGTGCTGCAGAGACTTCCGGAACAGCATGAAGCCCTGTCCGGCTATGCCAGGCTGCGGGACTTATCAACGGACAGCGGTCTGCTGGCCGATGTGTACCTCGTCGACGAAAAAGGCCTTCCCGTAGTCTCCCTGGAAGGCATTGCCCTGTCTCCGGCAGGCGCGGGCCTGTCCCGCACAGGCACGGGCCAGCACAGCATCCATAGTCCACACGGACTGTACCGTGAAACCTGGGTGCGCGCACCATCCACGGATATACAAAAGGAACCCACCACAATATCCCACTGGTTCGTGCTCTCGGACGACAAGCGACTTGGAGCCGGCCTGGCCGATGCCCTGTCGCGCTACGGTGGGAATAGTGAATTCATCGATCACGCCGGCGATCAAAAATCGAACGCGGCCGTTGTGCTCCTCGAAAGACTGAGATCGGCTGAACCCGCTCCCGGAGATACCGTTTGTGTCGCGGGAATCTGGACGGGAGCTGGCAACCGGCAGTCCGGCCACCATACCGGACCCGCCCTGGAGTCCTTTGAACTGACAAAAACGGTGCTGGATTGTCCGGAGGTTCCGTGCCGACTGAGATTGATAACGGCAGGTGCCCAGTCCGTGGCGGCAGGTGACCGCACCTCTCCGGAACTTGCGACGATCTGGGGATGCGGACGGGTCGTCATGCGCGAACATCCTGAGCTCAACTGTTCACTGATCGATCTTCCGACCGGAACCGATGAGACGGCCGAATTAGATGCAGCACGTCTCGCCGAAATCTTGGCCATGGACACGCTTCCAGGTGAAATCGCGCTGCGGGGATCTGTCCTTTACGCCCGTCGCCTCGTCCCCTTCAACCCGGTGCGGTGCGAAGCGAAAACCGTACCCGTAACTGCCGATTCTAAAACAAGTTACAGGCTGTCACAGTCCGCGCTGGGTTCGATCGACAATCTCCATTTTGTAACAGAGCAGGAGCCTCAACCGGCACCGGATGAGGTGGTCGTGCGCGTACGGGCCGCGGGACTGAACTTCCGGGATGTGCTGACCGCCCTCGGAATGCTGGAGGACCCGTCGCGACATCCGCCGTCCTTTGGCTGGGAATGTGTGGGCGAAGTGACGGCGCGGGGCGACCGGGTAGACTCGGTGGATATCGGCGATGTGGTCATGGGCATGATGCCGGCAGCCATGGCCGGTTATGTTACAACGAAGGCCGCCTTGGTCGTCCGAACACCGGATCACCTGGGTGTAGAAGAAGCTGCCACGCTTCCCGTGGCTTTTCTGACGGCATACCTGGGTCTCGTGATCCGAGGAGGTATATCCCAGGGAGACCGCGTCCTGATCCACAACGCGACTGGCGGAGTGGGCCTGGCCGCCCTGCAACTTGCACAGAATATGGAAGCCGAGGTATTCGCCACGGCGGGATCATCCGACAAGCGCGCCTTACTGCGTGAAATGGGCGTTTTACACGTGATGGATTCCCGTTCGACTGAATTTGCCGAAGAGATCATGGCGAAAACGGATGGGATGGGGATGGATATCGTCCTCAACACGCTGTCCGGGCCCGGCATGACGGCTTCTCTGTCCGTGCTCGCACCCCACGGACGTTTCATCGAGATCGGCAAGACCGATGTGTTGAACCACGGACTCATCGACCTTAACCAGTTCGATCACAATCGATCCTATCATCCCGTCGATCTTGCCCAGTTCATCGAGGAACGGCCCGAT
>JAJECR010000354.1 GCA_022821935.1 Candidatus Latescibacterota bacterium | reverse complement strand
GGTGTCGGTGGCCGGGACCCTGTCGGGCATGAACCTTACGCGGCACGACCAACGGTACCTGCAGATCACGCCTTATTCCCTGGGCGGCGCCACGTGGACATACGATCCAACTGAAACCAGGCGGGACGACGACTTCGACGGCGGCGTGGACGTCAAGTACGGCCTGACCAACAACCTGTCTCTCGACCTGACCTACAACACCGACTTCTCCCAGGTGGAGGTGGACGACGCGCAGGTAAACCTTACGCAGTTCAACCTTTTCTTTCCCGAAAAACGCACCTTCTTCCTCGAGAACGCCGGTCTGTTCCGCTTCGGCGTGGCCCGGGAGACGGAGTTGTTCTACAGCCGGAACATCGGCCTGGCGCGCGATCAATCCGGTGCGCTGAAACAGGTGCCGATCACCGGCGGCGGCCGCCTTACGGGCAAGGCCGGGCGCACAAATCTCGGCCTGCTGCTCATGCGGACCGGCGACGAGCGGTTCGGTGACTTCAAGATCGAGGACAACATCTATGCCGTAGCCCGGGTCAGCCAGGACGTGGGCGAGAAATCCAACATCGGATTCATCCTGACCAACCAGCGGGTGGGCGGGGGAGATTACAACCGGTCGGCCGGCGCCGACTTCAACCTGGCCATCGGTCCCAAGTTCGCCGTCACCGGCTTCCTGGCCGGGACTACGTACCAGGCGGGAGAAAACAGCGAATCCGGTTTCGTGGGCCGCCTGTGGTCGCGCTGGAACGGGCCGCTCTGGCAGCTCGAGGGACTCTACATGGGCGTGTCCGAGTTTTTCGATCCCGGCATGGGGTTCTTCAGCCGACGGAGCCTCGCGCGTAATTTCGGCGGGTTTCACGAGGTTTCAGGCCGCGTGTTCTACACGCCCGAACCCGATAACAGCGTCGTCCGTCGGTGGTTCCCCCATGTCGTAGTGGGTGCCACGTTCGGGGACGACGGTACGCAGCTGACCCGGATGGAGCACTATCATTTCGAGTTTTTCCTCACCGGGGGTGAACGGGCCGGGATCACGCTGGACCGGAACTACACGCGCGTCACCGCAGACACCCGGCCCATCCTGGGAGTCAAGCTCGCCCCGGGAAACTACACGGACGCGGCCTCGCGCATGCACTATACCACCAACCTGAGCAAGCCCCTGTTCGCCGATGCCCAGCTTATCGTGGGCAATTATATCAACGGGAACCGGCGTTCGCTGAATCTCGAGGGCGGCGTGCGGACCGGTTCGAAGTTCACCTTCGGGCCCCGTTACGAGTTGAACGACGTAACGCTTACCGATACGGGCAACATGGAGCGCGATGTCACCGCCCACCTCTTCGGCATCAGGACGAGCTATTCGTTTTCCCCCGATGTGTCCCTCAACGCGCTGGTGCAGTGGGATACCAACCGGGACCGGTTCGTATCGAATTTCCGGTTCAACTACATCATCAGGCCGGGCAGCAATATCTATGTCGTGTACAACGAGAACAGGGACAACGGAGACGCGGCGGATACGCTGCTGGGCGATCCCTTGGACCGTACGCTGGTGGTCAAGCTGGCCTACCTGTTCGATCTGTAGGAGATCATGAACGTACTCGGCGAACCACTGACGGGCTGTTCGATGGATCCACTGACCGGATTCTACCGCGACGGCGCATGCAACACCGGATCGGGCGACGCCGGCGTCCACGCCGTCTGCGCGGTAATGACCGAGGAGTTCCTGGTATTTTCCAAGGCGGCGGGGAACGACCTCAGTACGCCCGTGCCGGCCTTCGGCTTCCAGGGGCTGAATCCCGGCGACCGGTGGTGCGTGTGCGTGAACCGCTGGAAAGAAGCCTACGACGCGGGCGCGGCGCCGCCGGTCGTGCTGAGCGCGACCCACATCATGGCCCTTGAGTTTGTAACGCTGGACGAACTGAAGGCCTGCGCCATGGACGAGGCGCAATAAGGTTGTTTTATTTTCTTGATTTTCCTGCGCACGCCTATTAAATTTCATCTCCTGATTGGTAAAGCCGGAATTCGGAAAGTTCGTTCGTCTGGGAGTACCGCATGGCCAAGAGCAAGAACCGAGACCTGGTAAAACTGAAGAGTACGGAAAGCGCGCACTGCTACTACACCAAGAAGAACCGGCGTAACACGACCGCCCGCGTCGAGCTCAAGAAGTACGATCCCACGCTGCGGCGGCACGTCATGTACCGGGAGACGCGGTAGCGGCGTTCCTGGAGGCTTGCCCCATGTCGAGAAAATGCAAGTTGACCGGAAAAGGACCCCTGGTCGGCTTCAACATATCCCACGCCCATAACAAGACCAAGCGGCGTCAGTATCCCAATCTCCAGTTGAAGCGTATCTACGTGCCCGAACTGGGCCGTACCGTGCGCATCAAGATGTCCGTCAGCGCCCTGCGGACGGTCACGAAGATCGGACTGATGCCCTTCCTGAAGAAACAGGGACTGCGGCTGCAGGACGTGCTGTAGAAACCGGTCTCATGTCTTCCAAAAGCACTTCAGACCACAGATCCATCGCGGCCGAGGGCGAACCCCTGGGCGTCGCCGTCGTTACGGTGAGCGATTCCCGGACTCCGGAAACGGACGTCAACGGAAACTTCCTCAAAGCGTCTATCGAGGAAGCGGGCCACCGGGTCGCCGGCTACTGGCTGATCCCGGACGAACCCGACCAGGTGGAAGCCGCCCTGGAAGACAGCACCGGAGAAGACATCCAGGTCGTCATATTCAATGGAGGTACCGGTATCTCGAAGAGGGACCGGACTTTCGACGTGCTGGACCGCAAACTTGAAAAGCACCTGACCGGGTTCGGCGAGCTATTCCGCATGCTCAGCTATGACCAGGTCGGCTCGGCGGCCATGCTCTCTCGCGCCACCGCGGGGGTCTACCGCAACACGGTGGTCATCTCCACGCCTGGCTCCCCCGCCGCGGTGCAACTCGCGTGGGAGAAACTGATCGCCACCGAGATCGCCCACATGGGCTGGGAACTGACCCGGTAACCGACGCATTCGCGCCGGACCTGTGATCTGCTTGAACTACGCTTGAACTACGATCGAATCCATTAATACCAAACGCTTCCACGGAGGTCTTCATGCTGTCCACGTATTCTGGCGCCGTATCCGGAGTCGCGTGCCGCGCGATCCTGTCGTCCTTCCTTTCCCTGTGCATGGCCCTGCCGCTTGCCCTGGCCTTTTCGCTGGTCTTCCCCCACGAGGTCCGCGGACAGACCGAGGACATGCAGACCGAGGACATGCAGACCGAGGACGAGCGGACTGTAACCGCCATCTTCAATGAACGTTTGACGACGGGCGAGATGTACCGCCTCCTCGAAGACCTGTGCAAGAACATCGGGCCGCGGCTGAGCGGCTCGGAAGGCGCCGAGCGGGCCGTGGCATGGGGTAAAGAGGTTATGGAAGGCTACGGATTCGACCGGGTCTACCTCCAGGAAGTCATGGTGCCCCACTGGGAACGGGGCGATCCCGAGCAGGTGCGGATCCTCGGCGTCGAGGGCGGGATGATCGAACTGAATGCCCTGGCCATCGGCGGATCGGTGCCGACCGCGCCGGCGGGGATCACGGC
Source organism: Candidatus Latescibacterota bacterium (assembly GCA_022821935.1). Lineage (GTDB taxonomy): Bacteria > JAAXHH01 > JAAXHH01 > JAAXHH01 > JAAXHH01 > JAAXHH01. The sequence continues at coordinate 4,142 of JAJECR010000354.1, read as the reverse complement.
GCCGGTGGTGGTAGTGCACTCCATTGAAGAAGTGGAGGAGATCGGCCGCGAGGCCGTCGAAGGCAAGATCGTTTTCTACAACCGTGCGTTCGACCAGACCGTAATCGCGACGGGACCCGGATACGGCGGGGCGGTGGACCAGCGGTTCGCCGGTCCCTCCCAGGCGGCGAAATTCGGCGCGGTGGGCGTGGTGATCCGTTCGGCCGGTTCGGACTTCGGCGACGCGCCGCATACCGGCGGCCTGAGATATCTCGATGACGTGGAACGCATCCCGGCCGCGGCCCTGGGGTACCAATCCGCCGACCGGTTGGTCGAGGCCCTCGAGGCGCAGCCCGCCGCCCGGCTCTTCATGCACCTATCCAGCAAATGGCATCCCGACGTCCTGTCCCATAACGTGATCGGCGAGATCACGGGCAGCGAACGGCCGGACGAGATCATCCTGGTGGGCGGCCATCTCGATTCGTGGGACGTGTCCGAAGGCGCCCATGACGACGGCGCAGGCGTTGTCCATTCCATCGGTGTGCTGCGGACCTTCCAGAAACTCGGCATCCGGCCCCGCCATACCATCCGTGCCGTCCTGTTCATGAACGAGGAAAACGGCCTCCGCGGCGGTCTCAAGTACGCCGAGGTGGCGAAGGAAACGGGCGAGAAGCACGTAATCGCCCTCGAGAGCGACTCGGGCGGCTTCAGCCCCCGGGGATTCGGCGTGACCGCGGAAGACGACGTCATCGAACGCTTCCGCTCGTGGCTGCCCCTGTTTCCCCAGGCCACTATCTCCTATATCAACAAGGGCGGCGGCGGGGCCGATATCGGTCCGCTCCGCCGGGAGACGGGCACCCCGACCATCGGGTTCATCCCCGACTCGCAGCGGGCGTTCGACTACCATCACGCGCCTACCGATGTCTTCGAAGTGGTGAACCGGCGGGAACTGGAACTGGGCGGCGCGTCCATCGCCACGCTGATCTACCTGATCGACAAATATGGCCTGAGGGACGAGATGGCCCAGTAGGAAGGGGCGATGAAGACACTCAGGTTCCTCCTCTGCCTCCTGTTATTTCCCGTGGTCGAACCGGCTGCGGGCGCGGCTGACGGCCCGGGCGCGGTTGACTACCCGGGCGCGGTTGACTACCCGGGTGCGGCTGACGGTCCGGGCGCGGTTGACGGTCCGGCCCCCGTCGCTGCCCCGGTCCCGGATCCGGCCCCTGTCGCGGCCCCGGCGCACGTGTTCTACGTGAGCATCGCCCGGGTCAAGTGGAACGTGGAGGAATCACGTCTCGACGTGTCGGTCAGGATCTTCACGGACGACCTGGAAGAGGCCATCATGGCGGAGGGCGGACCCCGGCTGAGGCTCTGGACCGGCCAGGCCCGGGAGGACCGGGACCGTCACGTGTCTGCCTACCTGCTTTCCAGGCTGGCCTTCCGCGTCAACGGCCAGGAGCGCGAACTGGCCTGGGCCGGCATGGAGGACGCGCTTGACGCCACGGCCTGTCTGGTGCAGATTACGAACGTGGACCGCGTGGAATCGATTGAGGTCGAGAACCGGATCCTGATCGATATGTTCGACACGCAGGCCAACGTAATGCGGTTCGAAGTCGGCGGCGAGAAGAAGTACGTCAACCTGAGCAAGGGAACCGTCAGGGGGACGGTCCGGTTCGGCTTCTGACGACGGGCTGAGACGCGTCGGCGTCCCGACTGCTTCAGGACCCGGCCGGGACGGCGGTAGCTATCCGAGCGCGGCGTCGGATAAGCCGCGACGTGGCCAAACCGCGGGGCCTGCTCAACTCTGGCGGGAAGATGTCCGAATTCCAGATCTATCTACAACTCGGTTTCGACCATATTTCGGACCTGAACGCCTACGACCACATCGTCTTCATCATCGCCCTGTGCGCCGCCTATCCGCTGAACCGGTGGCGTTCGGTGATCGTGCTCGTCACGGCCTTCACGATCGGGCACTCGGTCACCCTGGCGCTGGCCACGCTGCGAATCATACTGGTCCCGACGGACCTGGTCGAGACGCTCATCCTCCTGACGATCCTGGCGACCTGCCTGATGAACGTATTCAGGCCGCTGGAAGGTAAAATCGGCCGTAAGACGAGCTACGGACTTGCCCTGTTCTTCGGCCTGATCCACGGCCTGGGTTTCTCGAACTACCTGCGGGCGCTGCTCGGTATGGAAGAATCGATCGTCGTGCCGCTTTTGTCCTTCAACATCGGACTGGAACTGGGTCAGTTGATGATCGTGGCCATCTTCGCCGCCGCGGCCTTCGTTTTCCTGCGGCTTCTGGGCACGCCGCACCGCCAGTGGAACCTCTTCGTATCGGGCGCGGCCGCCGGCGTGTCGGCCATGTTGCTGCTGGGGACGGGTTGAAATCGCAACCGCGAGCAGGCGCGGGTTGAAATGGAGAACGAGCTATCGTGACGCTTGACACGACCATCGAAGAAGTACTGGAAGACTTCGAATACCTGGACGACTGGGAGGAGCGCTACCAGGAGATCATCGACCTGGGGAGGAAGCTCCCGCCGCTGGACGATGCCTACAAGACCGAGGCGTACCGGGTCAAGGGATGCGTGAGCCAGGTCTGGCTTGTGCCCCAGGTCGCCGAGACCCTGCCGCCAACCATCTCATTCGACGCCGACAGCGACGCCCACATCGTCCGCGGCCTCGTGGCCATCCTGCTCATGGTCTATTCCGGCAAGACGCCGCAACAGATCCTGGACGCCGATATCGAAGGCATCTTCGACCGGCTGGACCTGGCTTCGCACCTCAGTCCAAGCAGGAGCAACGGGTTTCGGTCCATGGTCAAGAAGATCCGCTCGATTGCAAGCGGCGCGCTGGCCAACTAAAGCCGCTCGATCGCAAGCGGCGCGCTGGCTAACTAAAGTCGCTCGATCGCAAGGGGCGCGTCGGCCAATTGGACACCCGATCAGTCGGCCGTCCATGTGAGACGCGCCGGCCGCCTCAAATTCGCCGCTTGCCCGTTCCGCGCGACGCCCGGTCGCGCCGTTCTACCCGAACCCGACCTAATCCCCGAGATCAGCCAGAATCTCGTCGACCTGCCGCTGGTGCTCACCGGATAGCTGCCAACCCACCGCTTCGATATTCTGTTCCACGTGGGCCGGCCTCGTCGCGCCGCACAGGACCGAAGTGATCCCGGGCTGGCGGGCGATCCAGTGAATGATGAGCTGGGCAAGGGACTTCCCGTACGCATCGCCAATGGGTTTCAGCCGGTCGAGCGTATCGAGCGTACCGGCCAGCTCTTCTCCCTGGAACCGGGGGTCCTCGTTTCGGGAATCACCTTCCGGAAAGCGGTGGCCGCGGCCGTATTTGCCCGTCAGCAGGCCCTTGTACAGCGGCCAGTAGGAGATCACTCCGATATTGTTGTCGCGGCAGTGGGGGAGAATCTCCGCCTCGATGTCGCGGATGAGCGGGTTGTACGGCGGCTGGTCCGAGTGCAGCGGCGCCTGGCCCGCGAAGGTTTTCATCTGCGCCACGTCGTAATTGCTCACGCCGATCGCCCGGATCTTGCCCTGCGCCTTCAGTTCCGCCAGGGTGGCGGCCGTTTCCTCGAACGGGGTGTCCTCGTCCGGCGCGTGCACCTGGTACAGGTCGATGTAGTCGGTATTCAGCCGCCGCAGGCTCTCCTCCACCTGCTCCAGGATGCGTTTCCTCGAACTGTCGCGCAGCAGCGTGGTGCCGTCCCAGTACAGGCCGCACTTCGTCGCCAGGACGATCTGGTCGCGCCTGCCCGCGATGGCTCGTCCCACCAGCCGTTCCGATTCGCCGTTCCGTCCGTACATGTACGCGGTGTCGATGAGGGTGATGCCGCCGTCCATGGCCGCCTCGAGCGCGGCCAGGGACGCTTCGTCGTCGATGCCGGTCCACCCCACGCCGGCCATGGGCCAGCAGCCCATGCCGATGACCGATACCGTCAAGCCCGATTCACCGAGTGGTCTGTATTCCATATTGTAGCGTCCTTTATGTTGTGTTTATGTTGTGCTATCTGCCGATAGTTCCGCGCAGATTCGGCTCCCTGGCAAAACCGAATGACAACCCGTGATCGATTCGATTTGCGATTGACTTGGAGCGAATAGACTACATATATTGAATATACCGAGATGTTTCCGGTAAGGTAGAATATACCT
>JAJECR010000351.1 GCA_022821935.1 Candidatus Latescibacterota bacterium | reverse complement strand
TAGGCTGAATGGCGTGCACCGCCTGTCCGCCGGTGGACAGGTCCGGTCCCTCGGCCACGTCACCCGCGGCGTACACGTTGGACACGTTGCTCTGGCACCGGTTGTTGACCAGGACGCCCTGGTTGGTCTCGATGCCCGATCCGTCGAGGAATCCGATGTTCGCCTTGATCCCCGTAGCCACGATGACCACGTCCGCCCGGGTGGCCGAGCCATCGGAAAGTTGGAGGGTCTTGACGCCGTCATGGCCGTGATCGATGGCCTGCACGCTCACGCCGGTGTGGACCTCCACGCCCTGGGACTCGAGCCAGGAGCTTACCAGGGAGGCGCCCTGGGCGTCCAGCATGCGGGGCAGCACCTGTCCTTCCAGCTCGATCACCTTCAGGCGGGCGCCGCGCTTGTGCATCGCGTTGAGAATGATGAACCCGATGAACCCGGCGCCGATGAAGGCCACCTCGGCATCGCTCCCGAGGGCGCTCACGGTCTTTTCCGCGTCCGCCACGGTCCAGAGATTGTGGACTCCGTCCCCGTCCGCGCCGGGTATGTTCAGCTGCTGGGCGGACGAACCCGTGGCGATCAGCAGGTTGTCGAAGGGCACCATGGAACCGTCGCTGAGCGTGACCATGCTCGCGTAGGGGTTCACCTCGGTGACGCTGGCCCCGAAGCGGGTCTTCACCCCCAGCCTGCCGAAATAGTCGTCGTCCCCGGTATTTACCTGTTCGACCGGGATATTCCCCGAAATGTAGTAGGGCAGGGCCATGCGGGAATAGGCCGGCTCATCGGAGATCAGGGTGATGGACGCGTCCGCGTCGTATCCGCGGATCGTTTCGATGGCGTTCATCCCGCCCGGTCCGCCGCCTATAATCACGTGTTCTGTAGCCATAATCCACTCCTTCAGAGAAAGTACCGAAAAACGAAGTACGGGTCATCCATGGTTTGGTTCGGTTGGCATACCTGGCTTTGACTCAACGCATCCTTTGCGATCTTTTCGTTTATATGCCGTTATGCGACGATGCGACGATGTGCCGTTATGCGGCTTTTAAGTCGTTATGCGAGTCCCAGTTCCATCAGCTTTTCCGTGGTGGGCCGTCCGTCGGCCGTCCAGCCCCGCGCCGCGTAGTAGTCCGGCAGCATGGCGTCGAGATCGACGGTCACTCCAGCGGAAGGCCCTTCCTTGTGGGCTTCTTCCATGAGCCTTTTTGGCAGTGTGTCATCGGCCGCGGTGAGGCCGGCCTTGAGATTCCACAGCCGCTCGATGTTCCAGATCCGCTCGCCGATGTGCACGAAGTCGTCCATGGAGTAGTCCACGCCAGTCGCGGCGGACAATACAGGTATCAGGTCGTCCAGCGGGGCGCCCGCCGTTGTGAACATGCAGATGCCCGTGGCGTCGTGGGCCGTGGTCCGGTTCTGCTCCTCGGCCACCCAGACCGACTTCCCCTCGGTGGCGTGAGGGTCGTGCTCGCCGGAGGTCTCGATACCGGGCGTCCAGGCCCTCAGGTGACAGGCACCGCGGTTGCAGGTGGCGTAGGCCACGCCCATGCCCTGGAATCCGCGGGGATCGTAGGCCGGGAACTCCTGTCCCTTGACGCCCATGAAGTACTCCGGATGCTCGAACTTCTCGGTCATCCGCTTCGAGCCTTCAGCCAGTTCGTCGCCGAATCCTTCCCGGAATCCCGTGGCTTCCGTCATGGCGATCAGCGCCTTGCCGTCGCCGAACCGGAGCGCCATGCCCGTCTGTGCATCGTTCAGCAGTCCCCGCTCGTACATTTCCATGGCCGCGGCCAGCGTGGCACCCATGGATATCGGATCCATGCCCAGGTCGTTGCACAGGTAGTTCGCCATGACGATGGCGTCCATGTCGTCCACGCCGCAGTCGGCCCCCAGCGACCAGAGGTTCTCGTACTCCGGCCCCTCCCCGGCGACCTTCCAGTTGCGGGGATGCATGTTGACCATGTACTTGTCTGCGTTGGGAGACACCTGGGTCACGCGTCCGCAGGCGATGTTGCAGGCGAAGCACGCCTTGTTGGCGATCAGCCAGTTCTCCTTGATGCTGTCGCCGTTGATCGCCTCGGTGCCCTCGAACTGGCCGGCCGTGAAATTGCGCGTGGGCAGGCCGCCGTAGGTGTTGACCAGGTCTACCGTGGGCGCCGTGCCCAATTCCGTGAGGCCCTGCCTGCCGGGACTTTCCGCAAGGTGTTCGTGGTAGGACCAGATGGCGGACATGTAATCCACGGGCCTGGCTACCCGGACCCCCTGGTTTCCGCGGACGGCGATGGCCTTGAGGTTCTTGGAGCCCATGACCGCCCCGACGCCGGAACGGCCCGCGGCCCGGTGCTTGTCGTTGACGATGCACGCGAAGCGCACGAGGTTCTCGCCCGCCGGCCCGATGCCGGCCACCCGCAGCCCGGGCATGCCGGCCTCGTCGCGGATGGCGTCCTCGGTTTCCGAGACCACCTTGCCCCATACACCGGAGGCGTCGCGGATCTCGACGCGGTCATCGTCCACGAGGAGGTAGCAGGGACGGTCCGCCCGGCCCTCCACGATCACCATGTCGTAGCCGGCGAACTTGAGCTCCGGTCCCCAGTGGCCGCCCGAATTGGACGTCGTGATGGCGCCCGTGAGCGGCCCCTTGGTCACCACCATGTAGCGGGAACCGCAAGAGGCGTTGGTGCCCGTCAGCGGTCCGGTGGCCATGATCAGCTTGTTTTCGGGACCGAGGGCGTCGACCGCGGGGTCCATCTCCTCGTAGAGGTACCTGGCGGCCAGCCCGCGGCCACCGATATACGCTTCGGCCCAATCCAGCCTCAGGGGCTCTTTGGTCGCCTTGCCCCGCGTCAGGTCGACGCGCAGGATATGGCCCGCCCACCCGTGTGTCATGAAGAAAGCTCCGTTCCTCAACCCAGGCCGGGCGATGCGTAAGGCGCGGAACGCGCCCGTGAATCACCTGGCTCAGGAGCCGGATCGGGCGCTAGGACAATCCCAGCGACGCGAGTTTCTCCGGGGTGGGTTCGCCTTCCGCGTTCCAGCCGCGGAGTTCGTAGTATTCCGGCAGCATCTCGCCGAGGCGGTTCACTTCGCCCTTGGTCGGACCGTCGGGGATGGGATCTTCGAGCAGCCGCTTGGGCAGCGTGTCGTCCTTGCCCGTGAAGCCCGCCCGCTGGTTCCACATGCGTTCGATGTTCCAGACGCGCTCCCCGACTTCCAGCAGTTCCGGCACCGTGTAGGAAATGCCGGTCACCGCCTCGAGCTGTGGCTGTATCTCGTCCAGGCCCACGCCGAAGGTGAGGAACAGGCAGAGGCCGGACGCGTCCACGGTGCAGGTGGCGTCCTGGAAGATCTTGGTGATCTCCGCCTTGCCTTCCGTAACGGCCGGGTCCATCTTTTCCGGAATCCCCAGGATCTCGGGCGCGACCGTGTAGCTCTTCAGGTGGCAGGCGCCGCGGTTCGAGGTCGCGTAGCCCAGGCCCATGCCCTGGATCGCCCGGGCGTCATAGGCCGGGAACTCCTGGCCGCGCACGCCCATGAAGAACTCGGGGTGGTTGAACTTGGCGGTCATGCGCTTGGAGCCTTCGGCCAGTTCGTCGCCGAACCCTTCCCGGTAAGCCGTCTGCTCGGTCATGGCGACCAGCGCGTCGCCGCTTCCGAATTCCAGCGGAATACCGGTCTGCGAGTCATTGACGGCGCCGCTCTGGTACAACTCCATGGCCGCGGCCAGGGTCGCGCCGAAGGAGATCGGGTCCATGCCCAGTTCGTTGCACAGGGCGTTGGCCTTGATGAGCGCGTCCAGGTCGTTGATACCGCAATCGGCGCCCATGGCCCAGGCGTTCTCGTATTCCGGACCCTCGACCGCGATCTTCCAGTTGTGCGGCCGGGTGGTCACTGTGAACTTGTCCTGCGCCTCGCCCGGAAGCTGCGACACCCTGCCGCAGGCTATCGTACAGCCGAAACAGGCCTTGTTGGCCACGAGTCGCGTATCGGCGAGGGTCTCCCCGCTGATATTGTCCGCGCCTTCGAGCTGGGACACCTGGTGGTTGTTGGTCGGCAGTGCGCCGCTTTCGTTGATGATGTTGACCAGCACCGCGGTGCCGTATGCGGCCAGACCCTCACCCGTTACCGGATGCTCGACCAGCTTGCTCTTCATCTCCCACATGGCCGACATGAACTTCTGCGGGTCGGCGATGGGCACGCCCCCGGTACCGCGTACGGCAATGGCTTTGAGGTTCTTCGAACCCATGACCGCGCCGACGCCGGATCGTCCGGCGGCCCGGTGCCGGTCATTGACTATGGCTGCGAAACGCACGAGGTTTTCGCCGGCCGGACCGATACAGGTAACGACCGTGTCGTGCTGCCCCGTCTCTTCCCGGACGATGTCGTCCGTCTCCCACACCGTCTTGCCCCACAGGTGCTCCGCGGAGCAGATCCGGACGTCGTCGTCGCATATGGTAATGTAGGAAGGAACCGGCGCCCGGCCTTCCACGATCAGAAAGTCGTAACCGGCGAACTTCAGTTCCGGTCCCCAGTGGCCGCCCGAATTTGACGTGGTGATGGCGTTCGTCAAGGCGCCCTTGGTGACCACCATGTAGCGCGAACTCGTCGAAGCGTTCGTGCCGGTCATGGGGCCGGTCGCGAAGATCATCTTGTTGTCCGGGCCCAGCGGGTCCGCCGCCGGGTCCATTTCTTCATAGAGGTACTTGGCCGCGAGGCCGCGCCCGCCAACGAAGGACTTGGCCCATTCCATGTTGAGGGGCTCTTTCGAGATCCGACCGGTGGTCAGATCGACGCGCAGGATCGTGCCTATCCATCCGCCGTTGCTCATGCCGCGTTCCCTCCCTCAATGGACTGCAGATAGGAAGCATTGACCTTCTCGGCCCAGCCGCCCAGCCAGTCGGCCGACTCGCTCTCGGTATACTCGATTGCGCCGGTGGGACAGGCCACCGCACAGGCGGGGTTGCCGTCGCACAGGTCGCACTTGAAGGCCTTCTGCGTATCGGGATTGTAGAACACCGTGCCGAAGGGACAGGCGATGGTGCACAACCCGCATCCCACGCAGTTGGCATCGCCTACGACCTTGGCGCCGGTATCCGCGTCTATGCTGATGGCGTTCACGGGACAGGCCGTCATACACCAGGCTTCGTCGCACTGGAAACAGGTATACGGCGCGTAGCTGGCCTGCTCGTCGAAAATATTGACGCGTATCAGCGACCGGGATGGTTGAAACATACCGGTCTGCACCCAGGAACATGCCAGTTCGCACTGCATGCACCCGGTGCATTTTTCGGGTATGATCTGTAGAGATTTAGCCATACCGACTCCCTTCTGTTACGTTGGGTTGGGTTTGGAGGCGTTTCTTCCTGAGTCCTGAAAACTACAACGATAGCGTATAGCACGGGCCATTGGCTTCTGGTGTTAAGCCCGTCGTCACGAAGCGATTGCGATGTGATTCTTACGGTGATTAACGAATAATTACTGGGGTTACCAATCAGTATAATGGCACGAAAACCGATTGGCAATAGCAAATCTTGCGAACGGTTGATTTATCGATATGGTATGTCCGCAGCCGATCAGGCGCCGGGCAACCGGTACGGCACGGTCTTCCCTACCGCCTCGTCGATCGTTTCCGGTGATAAAAGGACCGTCGTGGAGACTTCCAGCGCGCCCGCCGCGGCCACGTTCAGGGCGATCGCGGTTGCGGTCGCCTCGTCGGGAACCTCGGCGATGAGAATGAGATCGTCGTCCCCCATGGCGTAGTAGAACCCATCCAACGAGCCGCCCATCCCTTCGATCGTCTGCGTAAGGGCCGCGCGCCTACCGGTTCCACCTTCCCTGAGCAGGCCCTGCAGGCCCGACTGCGTGTACTTGGTACGGAACATGTACTTCGCCATGGTACTTCCTCCTACGGAAGCTGTTGTATAGTCTGTGCCATGCCACCCTCTAGCACAGACTCCGGTTTATGACAATTACGTTTGTACATTTAACAAGACATGATAGCGCTCCGACTGTCAAGCGGATTTTTACTCTCGTGAGCAGTCGGAAACCCGGAGGATTTACGGGAACATCTAAGGCGCATACATGCGTTTGCCCGGATATCCTGCGTGGGTGCCTTCTTGCGCTGACCTGGCTTGCATGGCTATATTCATTACCATAATCCATGACTGGTGATCAACAGGCAATCCACAGGGGAGAATCCCATGGAAACAGGTGGGAACCGGACCAGTCTCCCGATCTGTCCGGGCCGCCTGCCATGAACGCAGAGGCTTCTCACCGGGCAAAGAAGATGCACGAAGCCAACCGCCGTTGCTGGAATGCCATCGCCGGCTCCTGGGCGGAGATGCGCGAGCGGGACGGGTTGTGGCGCCGCTGCCCGGAGGAACCTGAACTGGGATTCGAGGGCGGCGCCTTCGAGTTGATCGGCTCCTATGTCGGCGACGTGGAAGGAAGGAAGGCCGCCGTCATCGGCAGCGGGGACAATCATGCCGCCTTCGCCCTGGCGGGGATGAAGGCCCGGGTCACTTCCGTAGACATCTCCGAACGGCAGTTGGAAACCGCTTCAGGTCGGGCGAACCAGCTGGGACTGGATATCGACTTCATTCGGGCCGACGCGACGGATCTGGCGGCGCTCGCGGACAGGTCCTTCGACCTGGTCTGCTCGACCAATGGTTTCTTCGTCTGGATCGCGGATCTTCGCGCGGTCTACAGCGAAGTCCATCGTATCCTGAAACCGGGTGGGTACTACGTCTTCTACGATGTGCATCCATTCCAGAGACCTTGGGCGGAACGGCCCAGGGCCATCGAGGTGGACAAACCGTACTGGCAAACCGGCCCCTTTTGTGACGAAAAAGAGGGAACGTTCGAATACAACTGGACCCTCGGCGACATATTGAACCCGCTGGCGGAAACGGGATTTGTCCTCCGGCGTATCCTGGAACGTCCCGCCGGGGATTCGAGTTTCTGGGAAGGAACCTCCTATCTTCCCGGGAAGAACGAAGTGTTGCTCGATTGGAAGGAGAATCCCAGGGCCGCATTGCCGGTTTGGCTCTCGGCTGCTGTTCAACGGCCGGACTAGCCGGCGCCCGGACGGCGCAACATGGGCAAGACCGGCATAGAACTCCTGCAACGGCCGGAGTAACCGCGTGATGGTCCGTCAGGACAACATGGCTGATATCGATCTGAAAACCCCGGAACGGCTATGGGCGTGAACGCGGTCGCGGACTATCGCGGCGTACCGATCGGCCGGAGGGTCCACGTCACCGGCAACAGTTGTTCCGGCAAGAGCACGGTGGGGGCCGGACTGGCGGCCGTTCTGGACGTCCCCTTCGTCGAGCTGGACGCGCTCAACTGGCAGCCCGACTGGATAAGCCTTGCCGAAAGGGATCCGGGGGAACTGGACCGCCGCATCGCCGATGCGACGGCCGGGGAAGGGTGGGTCGTCTCCGGCTCCTACATGTCCTTCTCCCTGCGGGTCTTCTGGCCGCGCGTGGAAACGGTTGTATGGCTGGATCCGCCGATGTATAGACTCCTCTGGCGGGTGCTGGCGCGGTCATGGCGGCGCTGGCGGTCGAAGGAGCTGCTCTGGGGGACCAATTACGAGCGATTCTGGCCCAATCTGAAGGTGTGGAACCGGGAAGACTCACTGGTCTGGTGGATCGCTACGCAGCACCGAAGAAAGCGCCGGCGCCTGGAGGCCCTTATGCGCGATCCCGAATGGCGGCACATCGCTTTCCTGCGACTAAAATCCAACGCGGAGATAGAGGCATTTTCGCGCTTCATGAGAGGAGCCGACGCTTGAAGGGTGACTCTAGTGTGCTTGCCCTATTTAGGCTGATTCAAAGTTAGATCTTGATTTAGCCTAAAAAGACAGGGGGTGGCTCGTACCCTGGCAAGGGCTTCACGAGGCGGATTTCTGGAAAGAGGGGCATTGAATGCATCGGGGCGGGCTTTTGGGGTCGAAACCGGTGGTCTTCTGCATCGTGCGCACCGCAGTTCGCGTTGCATACATACTCGTTGCCGCTCTGCCTGTCTTCTCCGTACCCACCTTCTCCCTGCCCGCGGTCTTTTTACCCGCGGTCGCCGCACAGGAAGATTCCGAGGATAACGCCATGTTCTGGTCAACGACGCTGAAGATGATCCGGGCGAAGTTCCCCGAGGTCGCCCAGCTATCCACCGACAGCCTGCAGACCTGGCTCGACGAGTCGGCGACGGCGGAGCGCCCGCTGCTCCTCGACGTGCGGGAAAAGGAAGAATACGAGGTGAGCCACTTGAAGGGCGCCGTGCCCGCCATGACCGAAAAGGAGGCGCTGCAGGCGCTGGAAGGCGTTCCGCCGGACCGGCCCGTCGTGCTGTACTGCTCCGTGGGCTACCGCTCGTCGGAAATGGCCGGGTTCCTGCAGAAGCAAGGGTTCAGGAAGGTCTACAACCTGGAAGGATCGATCTTCGCCTGGGCCAATGAGGGTCGGCCCGTCTACCGCGGTGACGAGCGCGTTAGCAAAGTCCATCCCTATGACCGGGTATGGGGCAAGCTGCTCAACAAGGTCTTGCGGGCCAGGTAAACGGAGTCCCGGCGGTTCGACTGGCCGCTCGTTCCCCACTCACGGCGAGCAGGTTTTCTTACGACCCACCAGCAACAGGTTCGCAGGCATTTTCTCCAGTGGCGTGCCGCATTCCCAGTCCTGGCACCCGTCGCCGTACTCCTCTATGGCCAGAAGTTCGCATCCCCCTTCAATCAGCGCCCGGGTCAGGTCCGATACCGTCCAGTGGAACTCATAACTGGGGAGCGGTCCGGTGCCCTCCGGCAGTTCCTCGGACCGGTCATAGGTAAAGGGGCCGTGGTCGAAGTAATGGAATTCCTGTTCCAGGGGGCCAGAACCATGTTTCCATAATCGGCGGAACGGATGGTACTCGTTGACCATGAAGAGGCCGCCGGTTTTGAGCATCCGGATGCCTTCGCCGTAGTACCGCTTCAGATCGGAAACCCACACGGCGACGTGGCCGCCCGTGTACACGATGTCGAAACGCCCATTGATCGAACCGCCCGAATCACCGGGACCGCCCGGACCGCCCGGACCACCCGGACCGCCCGGACCGCCCGGACCGCCCAGACAACCCAGATCGGTCACGTCCGCACGGTGGAAGTCGATCTTGAGACCGAGTTCATCTGCTCTTTCGGCAGCGATGTTCAACTGGGTCTGCGAGATATCCACGGAAGTGACCCGGGCCCCGGCGCCTGCCAGCGCGAAGGCCACCAGGTTGTCCCCGCTGCCCAGCACGCAGACGGACCGGCCGGACACGTCGCCGAGGTATTTCAGCTCAAAGTCGTCCATGACGAGATGGATGTTGTCCGGGACGCTCCGCCAGTCCACCCTGGCGTCGATCTCCGCCTGCCAACCGGCGGAAACGGCGTCCCAGCCCCTGCGGTTCGCCTCGTGCATTGGATGACGGCTCATGCGCTTTACCTCTCAGGCCCTCCTGCTCAGGTACGCCTGGCTCAGGCCCTCCTGGCCACCCACACCTGCTCGTTTCCATGCCGGAACGGACCGCGGCCGAAGTCCCCGTAAAGTGCTTCGACTTCGTAACCGCAGAGTTCGAGCAGGTGCTGCATTTCGTAACGGTGCACGTAGCGCAGGTACAAGGGCGTGGCGATCTTCGAAAGTACCCGCCCTTCGCCGTCCACTTCTTCGAAGAACCGGTGTTCCTCCAGCGTCTGCTCCAGCGGATCGTATCGGCGCGTATCCGATACCATGACACGGTTTCCCGTTTCGGGATGAGTGAACGATCCGGCATGTTTTAAAGAACCGCCCAATGGTCTCATGTAGGCGGCGATCAACTCGATGCTCGGATCGAACACGTTGAAAACCAGCCGGCCCCGGTCCGTCAGATGTTCGCGAATGCGAGTCAGGGCCCGGCGCTGGTCGTCGGCGGTCATCATGTGCAGGAATGCGCGGTACGGTATGATCGCCATCGGGAAGCGCCGTTCCAGGCTGAACGTCCGCATATCGCCTTCGACGATCTGAATGCGCTGCTGCGTTTCCTCATCCAGCGCGGCGATCTTGCGACGCGCCACTTCCAGCATCGCCGGCGCCCGGTCCAGTCCGACGATAGGCACGCCCGACTCGGCGATCGGGATCATGATCCGGCCGGTACCGCACGCGATCTCCAGCACTGGGCCGCCCGCCTTCTTGGCCTCCTCCACGTAGAACGCCTCGTCACCGTCGAGTCCCGTTGAATAGCTATCGTATATTCCGGCGTCCGTCCTGTCGTATTCCGACACGTCCGATCCTCCTTGAGAGACAGATCCAGTCTTTAAAATCCTGCAAAATGCGCAAAGGCACGCGACGTCGATTGCACGCTTCGCGTCGATACAACCCCACTCAAGGATGGATGCAGGATCGCCGCGACCCACGTCGGGCGTTTCAGTCTCTACATATGTATTATATCGGTTGATTTCGCTATTGTCCCAATTTTACTTCAAGTCATGACCGGATCCCGCGATGTATCAACACCGCAGTCCAGACGGCGGGATTTGACAGAAAAGCGCAGTTTCGCCAGATAACGACCACATCCACACGCCTGTCACATCAAGATCAAGGATCACCTATGCCAGACCGCTTACGCATCGTCATTCCCGGGGACGACCCGCCGCAGATGCAGGGTTCGCCCCACCTGAAACGCCTTGAAGCCTACGGAGAAGTCGTCCTTCACACCGATCGTCCCGAGACGGCGGCAGAGAAGATCGAGCGGGTCCGGGGCGCCGGGGTGATGATCAATTCCAGGGGGCTCGTGAAGTGGCCCGGTGACGTACTGCGCGCCCTGCCCGATCTTCGCATGATCGCCACCTGTTCGATCGGCGTCGACAGCTTCGATCTTACGGCGGCGCGTGAATGCGGCATCCTCATCTCCAACCAGCCCGGACGGACGGCGCCGGTCGTGGCGGAACACACCTTCGGCCTGATGTTCGCCCTCGCGAAAAGAGCGGCGTTCTTCACGGGCGCCATGAAAGCCGGTCAGTGGCCCCGGCTGGACGCCTGGTACCTCAGGGGAAAGACCCTTGGCGTAATCGGGACGGGCCCAATAGGATCGGAGATGGCGAAGCTGGCGGGAAGCGTGGGCATGGACGTGATCGCCTGGACGTACAACCCTTCGGATGAAAGGGCCAGGGAGATCGGGGTGACCTACGTGGAACTGGGCGAACTGCTGCGTAGATCAGACGTGGTGTCGCTGCACGTCATGCTGACGGACGACAGCCGGCACATGATCAATAGTGAATCGCTGGCAGGCATGAAACCGGGCACGCTGCTGATCAACTGCGGCCGGGGCGGCCTGGTGGATACGGACGCGCTGGTGGAAGCGCTTCGGTCGGGGCGCCTGGGCGGCGCGGCCCTGGATGTATTTGAAACGGAGCCGATCCCCGCGGACCATCCCCTGCTCGACATGGAGCAGGTCGTGCTCACGCCCCACTGCGCGGACATGACCCCCGAAGGCGTCGAGCTGCTCAACGAAGGCGCGGTGAACAACGTGATCGCCTTTCTCGAGGGTCGGCCGCAGAACGTGGTGTTATGAATAACGCGGCGCGCATTGTCCCGGTCAGGCCGGCGCGCGGTGCCGCGCCTCCCGTCCCTTGTCGGGCGTGGGGTCCGTGACCAGGCCGTACATCTGCCGGCCCTCGTGGTCCTCCGGCAGGTACTCGGTGATCGGCAGGCCCTCGGGCGTCACGAACAGCAGGCAGTGGCAGTACTTCCAGATCTTCATCTCGTCACAGGCACAGACCCACTCGCGGCTGCGTTCCAGTTCGGCCTTCTTGTCGGGATAGAAATTGCACGGGCACAGGGGCCGGCCCAGTTCGTCCACGTGGGCGGCGAGGCCCTTGACGACCGAATCCTTCACCTCCGCGTTCGGATGGGGCGAAGTGCCCGTCTTCTCCCAGTACTTGTCGCAGTACTTCTCCATGCGCCGCATGCTTTTTTCGGATGGCTGCTGTTCGTTCATGGACCGCTCCTTGTGTGGGTACCGCGTATGGGTACTGCTTCCGGGCATTCCTCACTCTTTGCCAACACCGCCAGCCTGACCATAATCTATCCGGTACGCTTCTCCATGTCAATCGATCCGTGTCTGGGTCCGGGTAAGGCATACGAGTACGGAAGGCGGGTATGAAAGGCGACCGAAATTCGAAATAAAAAAGGCGAAAACGCCGACCTGATCAGGCTATCCGGAAAGCAGCGCCTTGCCGGAAATCCACGCCGCACTGCCAGCGACCAAAAATTCGATTAGAAATTCCGATTTATATTGACTTTGTTTGTGGCGCGGTATATCGTGCATGACTGTTGTTGAAAGTCAGGTATTTCGTTGAGGAACGTATCAGAGAGAGACAGAACGAGACAATATGCCGCAGATTTTCTCCCCCGCCGCCAACACGTGGCTCAAGGCGAGCATCGTCGGCGGGGCACTTCTCCTGGTAACGGTATTTGGCGTAATTTTCTACCTCGGTTCCACTTCTTACGTTACCCGGCAGCACCAGGTTAGACCCCAGCCCGTTCCCTTCAGTCATCGGCACCACGTCAACCAGCTTGGTATCGACTGCCGGTACTGCCATGCGTCGGTCGAGACGAGCGCTTTTGCCGGCCTGCCGCCGACCAAGACGTGCATGAGCTGCCACTCCCAGGTATGGACCGACGCCCCGATGCTCGAACCGGTGCGTGCGAGCTACGCGACGGGGGAGTCGCTCGAGTGGACCCGGGTGCACGACCTGCCGGACTACGTGTATTTCAATCACAGTATTCATATAAACAAGGGCATCGGCTGCGAGTCCTGTCACGGTGCCGTCAACGAGATGGCCCTGATGTGGCAGGAAGAGTCGCTGCAGATGATGTGGTGCCTGGAGTGCCACCGGGATCCAGAGTCCTTTATTCGGGAACGGGCGGACGTGTACAAGTTCGAATCCCAGCCCGACTACTCGGCACCCATGGACCAGATGGCCCTCGGCGCGCAGCTGATCCGGGGGTACCGGGTTAACAAGGCTCAACTGGAAGACTGTTCCATCTGTCACAGGTAGCGGGACGAGGCCACGGTAACGGACTATGAATCAGACCTTAGAGCGGAAAATCACGGAAGCGGGAGCATCGGACGCGGCCGGAAACGGCGCGCCGGAATACTGGCGCAGCCTGGATCAGCTGGCCGGGACCGAGGAATTCCAGTCGTTCATGGAAAAGGAATTCCCGCAGCACGTAGAGGAGGTCAAGGCCAATCCCGTCAGCCGCAGGAAGTTCCTGAAGCTGATGGGCGCCTCGATCGCCCTGGCCGGCGCCACCGCCTGTACCCGCCAGCCGTCCGAGAAGATCATACCGTACGTGCTGCCTCCGGAAGAAATCGTCCCGGGAAAGCCCCTGTATTACGCTTCGGCCTACGTCCATGACGGCGTGGCGAACGGCATCCTGGTGGAAAGCCACATGGGCCGGCCCACCAAGGTGGAGGGCAACCCGGAGCATCCGGCCAGCCTCGGGTCGACGGATTCATTCGCCCAGGCTTCCGTGCTGACGATGTACGACCCCGACCGTTCGCAGTCGGTGATCAGGCGGGGACGGATCACGACCTACGACGCTTACCTGAACGAACTGAACGAGGCTCTGTCCAACCAGGTGGAGAAACAGGGCGGCGGTATTCGTATTCTGACCGGCACCGTCACCTCGCCGACGCTGCACGGGCAATTGGAGGCATTGCTGGCGAAGTACCCCGGCGCCCGGCGGCACCAGTACAACCCCGTCAATCTGGACAACGCCAGGGAAGGTTCGCGCCTGGCCTTCGGCGAAGTCCTGTCCAGCCGATGCCACCTGGAGAAGGCGGACGTGATCCTGTCCCTCGACGGCGATTTCCTGACGGACGGCCCCGGCGCCGTGCGGTATGCCCGGGACTTCGCCTCCCGCCGGGACGGGAACGACCCCGACAACATGAACCGGCTGTACGTCATCGAAAGCACGCCTTCGCTGACCGGCGCGCAGGCCGACCATCTCCTGAACCGGCGCGCGGGTGAGATCGAAGGACTTGCCCGGTCGATCGCCGCGGGACTGGGCGTACCCGTTTCGACCGGCCCCGAAGGCGACGAGGACACGCAGCGCTGGGTTTCCGCCGTGGTGGACGATCTGCGGGCCCATGCCGGCGCCTGTCTCGTGGTCACGGGCGACCACCAGCCTCCCGCTGTGCATGCTCTCGTCCACGCGATGAACGACGCGCTGGGGAATACGGGCAACACGGTCACCTATACCGAATCCATCGAAGCGGCACCCGTCAACCAGACCGAATCGATCTCGGCACTGGTCGACGACATGAACCAAGGCGAGGTCGACCTCCTGGTCGTAATCGGGACCAATCCGGTCTACGCGACGCCTGCGGACCTCGCGTTCGCGCTAGCCATGGAAAACGTGGAGATGCGCGTGCACGCCGGCCTCTATCACGACGAGACGGCGGAACTGTGCCACTGGCACCTCCCGATGGCCCACGACCTCGAAGCCTGGGGCGACGCCCGGTCCTACGATGGCACGATCACCGTCGTCCAGCCCCTCATCGCCCCCCTTTACCGCGGCAGGAGCGCCCACGAAATCGTGGCGGCGCTAGACGGCAACGCCATGAAGAAGGGCTACGACCTCGTCCGCGAACACTGGCAGGTCCAGGCGTACCACGGGACGCAGGCCTTCGAGACATTCTGGCAGACTGCGGTGCACGATGGATTCATCGCGGATTCCGCCCTGGCGCCCCGATCGGTATCGGTCGGCGACGTCGCAGCGGCCGTGGGCGAAGCATCCGGTCCGGAAGGGGGCATGGAGATCATTTTTCGGGCGGACCCGACCGTATGGGACGGGTACTACGCCAACAACGGCTGGCTGCAGGAGCTGCCCAAGCCGCTGACCAAGCTGACCTGGGACAATGCCGCGCTGATGGGACCCGCAATGGCGAAACGGCTCGGCGTCGAAAACACCGACGTTGTCGAACTCGCGTACCGGGACCGCACGGTGAACGCTCCCGTATGGATCCTGCCCGGCCATCCGGACGGCGCCGTCACGGTCCATCTCGGCTACGGCCGTCGCCGCGCGGGCCAGCTGGGCACGAACACGGGTTTCGACGCCTACTCGATCCGCCCGTCCACCTCCCCGGATTTCGGCGGGGAACTGCAGGTAACCCGGACGGGGGATACCTTCGACATCTACAGCACGCAGGATCATCACGCCATGGAACTCGAGGGCATGGGCAGTATGTCCCGCGACCGTAACCTGATCCGCGTCAGCGACATCGAGACCTTCAGGGACGACCCCCACGTGATTCAGGAGATGTGGGAGGAACCCGATCCGGAACGCAATCTCTATCCCGACGATCACGCCTACGACGGACCCAACGCCTGGGGCATGGTCATCGACCTGAACAAGTGCAACGGCTGCAACACGTGCACCATCGCCTGCCAGTCGGAGAACAACATCTCGGTCGTCGGCAAGGAAGAAGTGGCCAATGCCCGCGAGATGCATTGGATCCGGATCGACCGCTACTACCGCGGCGACCTCGACGCGCCGGAGACCTTCCACCAGCCCGTGCCGTGCATGCAGTGCGAGAACGCGCCCTGCGAACTGGTCTGCCCGGTGGGCGCGACCGTGCACAGCAAGGAAGGCCTGAACGACATGGTCTACAACCGCTGCGTCGGTACGCGGTACTGCTCGAACAACTGTCCCTACAAGGTCCGGCGGTTCAACTTCTACCTGTACTCCGACTTCGAAACGCCCAGCCTGCAGCTGGGACGCAACCCGGACGTTACGGTGCGCAGCCGCGGGGTCATGGAGAAATGCACGTACTGCGTCCAGCGCATCAACGTGGCGCGGATCGAATCGAAGAAGGAAGACCGCGACATTGCCGACGGCGAGATCCTGACGGCCTGCCAGCAGGCGTGCCCGTCCCAGGCGATCACCTTCGGCAACACGAAGGACGAGAACAGCGAGGTGTCCAGGCTGAAGGCCAGCCCGTTGAACTATGGGATGCTGACGGACCTGCTCACCAAGCCGCGCACGACGTACCTGGGGCGGATCCGCAATCCGAACCCGGTCCTCGAGGCGCAAGGCTGATTCAGGGGCATCAGGAAGGTACGGCGATCGACGCCGTGAAAGAGGAGTGGCTCCTTGTCGCAACAGGCTGTTGACATAGAACAGGCCAAAAAGTACACCGGCGACGGTTTCGTGGCGCCCGAGTACAACAATACCACCGTCACGGAGAAGATCTCCAACATCGTCCTCCGGTCGCATACGCCATGGGGCTGGTTCCTGGCTGTGGCGGTCCTGCTGCCGGTCGTCGGCATGCTGGGCATCTCCATTACGTGGCTGGTGCTGATCGGGACCGGGATCTGGGGCCTGAACGTGCCGGTCGGCTGGGGATTCGCCATCATCAACTTCGTCTGGTGGATCGGTATCGGGCATGCCGGTACGCTCATCTCCGCCATTTTGCACCTGATGCGGCAGGACTGGCGCAATTCGATCAACCGGTTCGCGGAAGCCATGACGATCTTCGCCGTGATGTGCGCGGGCATGTTCCCGCTGCTCCACGTGGGCCGTCCCTGGCTGGCCTACTGGCTGCTTCCGCTGCCCAATACCATGTCGCTCTGGCCCCAGTGGCGTTCACCGCTCGTCTGGGACGTCTTCGCCGTGTCCACCTACTTCACCGTGTCCCTGATCTTCTGGTACATGGGCATGATCCCGGATCTCGGCACGCTTCGCGACCGGGCAAAACACCCCATTGTCGCGCGGATCTTCGGCGTGCTGTCCATGGGCTGGCGCGGCGCGTCCTCCCACTGGGCGAGGTACGAGAAGGCCTACCTGATCCTGGCCGGCCTGTCCACGCCCCTGGTCCTCTCCGTGCATTCCATCGTTTCGCTCGACTTCGCCGTCTCGCTGATACCGGGCTGGCATACGACCGTCTTCCCGCCCTATTTCGTGGCCGGCGCCATCTACGCGGGATTCGCCATGGTGCTCACGCTGACCATACCCGTGCGAAAATGGTTCAAACTCGAAGGTCTAATCACGACCCGTCACCTGGAGAACATGGGCAAGGTGACCCTGGCGACGGGCTTCATCGTCGTATACGGATACGCCATGGAGATGTTCATCTCATGGTACAGCGCGAGTCCCTATGAAGGGTTCATGATGTGGAACCGGATGACCGGCCAGTACGGCCACATCTACTGGGCGCTGATCTTCTGCAACGCCGTCAGCATCCAGATCCTCTGGTGGAAGCGGGCCCGGCGCAGTCCGGTCGTGCTGTTCATCGTCTCCCTGATCGTCGGCGTCGGCATGTGGCTCGAACGGTTCGTCATCGTCGTGACCAGCCTGGCCAATGATTACATGCCTTCGTCGTGGGACTACTACGCCGGGACAATCTGGGACTGGAGCCTGTACATCGGCACCATCGGTTTCTTCCTGTTCATGATGTGCCTGTTCATCCGGTTCCTGCCCATGATCCCCATGTCCGAGATGAAGATGGTCATTCCGAAACACCGGAAGAAGGACGCCTGATATGAATCACGGACCCGCCCAACCCGAGCTGCGCGGCCTTATCGCCGAATTCGAGAACGAAGAAGCGGTCGTCGAAGCCACGCGGAAGACGGTAGAGGCCGGTTATCATCATATCGAGACCTACACGCCCTACCCGCTCGACGAGTTGCTGGACATCCAGCACCTCCACAAGAACAAGGTGGCGCTGGTAATCCTCATCGGGGGGCTGACCGGCTGTGCCGTGGGCTTCTTCATGCAGTACTTCGCCTCGGTGATCCACTACCCGCTCAACGTGGGCGGCCGGCCGCTCAACAGCTGGCCCGCCTTCATTCCGGTCATGTTCGAGTGCACGGTGCTCTTCGCTTCCTTTTCCGCGCTGATCGGGATGATGGTCATGAACAAGCTGCCGCGGCCGAACCATCCGCTTTTCGATATAGAACGGTTCCGGTACGCCACGCAGGACCGGTTCTTTCTGTGCATCGAGGCGGAAGACCCGTACTTCGAGCCGGATGCCACCCGGAAGTTTCTGGAGGATCTGAAACCGCACGAGGTAAACGAAGTTGAAGCGTAACCCCATGGCCCTCATATACGCCGGTTTCCTGTGCGTCCTGTGCGTCGCCGCCACAACGGCCTGCCGCCAGGACATGCACGACCAGCCGCGCGCCGAGCCCTTCGAGGAGAGCGACTTCTTCGGCGACCGGCGCTCGGTGCGTCCCGCGGTGGAAGGGACCATACCCCGCGGGCACCTGCGGCTGGACGAGCATTTCTTCACGGGCAAGATCGACGGAGCGCTGGCCACGACCTTCCCGAAACCGGTGACCATCGAGATGCTGAAGCGGGGACAGGAACGGTACGATATCTACTGTGCCCCATGCCACAGCAAGACAGGCGACGGGCTCGGCATGATCGTGCAGCGGGGCATGATACAGCCGGAGTCCTTCCACAGCCAGCGGCTTCTCGACGTGGAGGTGGGGCATTACGTGGACGTGGTACTCAACGGTTTTGGCAACATGTACAGTTACGAGGAGCGGGTCGACGCGGCCGACCGGTGGGCCATCGCCGCCTACATCCGCGCGCTGCAGATGAGCCAGGGCGCCAACCTGGCCGAACTGCCGGAATCGGATCAGCAACGCATAAGGCAAATCGTGGAAGTGGAAGAATGACGGAGATCTCCAACAGTCTTCTTAGTCAGATCGGCAGTGTACAGTCCCGGGCGTTGACCGTCGGCGTCGTCCTGGTCCTGGGCGGACTGCTCTATGCCTTCGCCATGGGCGAAATGTCCGGGTTTTACCAGGCTTATCTGGTGGGCTACATGATCTGCGCGGGCGTGACCCTGGTGTGCATGGCCTTCATCATGCTGCACCACCTCATCGGCGGGCGGTGGGGCTTCGTCATCCAGCGCCTGCTCGAAGCCGCCATGAGTACACTGCCCGTGCTGCTTATCCTCTTCATACCCATCGTGCTGGGCATGCATGACCTGTACCACTGGACGCACGCGGAAGTGGTGGCCGTCGACCCGATCCTGCAGCACAAGGAATCCTATCTCAACGTGCCTTTCTTCCTCGTCCGGACGGTGATCTATTTCGCCATTTGGATCGCTGCTTCGACCCTGCTGATCAGGTGGTCCACGGCCCAGGATTCGTCGGGCGACCCCAGGTTGACGGACAAGATGCGCAACGTCTGCGGACCGGGCGTGGTGGTGTTCGCCCTGACGATGACCTTCGCGTCCTTCGACTGGATCATGTCCACCGATCCGCACTGGTTCTCGACGCTCTACGGGGTCATGATGATCGTGAACGCCGGAGGCGCGGCCCTCTCGTTCATCGTGATCATGATGACCTGGCTCCGGAAGCACGCGCCCATATCGGAACTCGCCGACGCGGACCGGTTCCACGACTGGGGCAAGCTGCTGCTGGCCTTTACGCTGCTCTGGTTCTACATGATGCTGTCCCAGTTCCTGATCATCTGGGCGGCGAACCTGCCGGAAGAAAACCCCTGGTACGTGCACCGCGTTCACGGCGGCTGGGAAGTCGTGTCCGTCGTCCTGGTCCTGTGCCGGTTCGTCATCGCCTTCTTCCTGCTCCTGTCCATACCTCGGAAGCGGGACCCGCGCCGTCTGGTGCGCGTGGCCTGGTTCATCCTGGCCATGCACCTGGTCGACATCTTCTGGCACGTGGCGCCCAACTTCCGCCTCGATGGATTCGCCGTCAGCGTGCTGGACGTGATCGTTCCGGTCGGGCTGGGGGGCATCTGGTTCTACTTTGTGCTTAATCGACTGAAGCGTAATCCGCTGATTCCGCAGAAGGATCCGCGGTTCGAGGAACTCGTGGCATCGACCGCGAAAACAACCGCCGCGAAGGCATAGGCACGAGAGTTTCATGAATAACCACAAGAGCCAAAACACCGTTGACCAGGAATCGGTCGAGCGGGGACACGAAGTCTTCGAAACCAACGTCCCCCTGGTCATCAAGTTCGGCATCGGCCTGACGGCGCTGGCGATCATATCCATGGTGCTGATGTGGTTGATGTTCGTGGTGATCGAAGACTACAACGCCATGACCTTCGACGCCCCGTCGCCGCTGATCGAAGAGAACGCGCTTCCGCCCGAACCGCGGCTGCAGGTCATCCCCGAGGAGGACCTGATCGCCATGCAGGAGGTGGAAGCGAAGAAGCTGAACAATTACGGGTGGGTGATCCGCACGGCGGAAATCGTTCAGATTCCGATCGAGCGGGCCATGCACCTGATCGCGACCGACGACCGGTACAAGTTGCCCTCGGCAGAGGGAACCGGGGAAGGACAGTAGCATCATGATCGGCATCCCTTACAGATTAGCCGCAACGGCCGCGTATGCCGGTTTTGCCGCGATCCTGGTCGCGGTCCTGCTCGCATCGCCCCGCGGCGTCAACGGACAGGAAGGCGAGAGCGGTCCGGCGGTCATGAAGGATATCGGAACCGGTCCTGGACTGGACGCCAGCGCAACGCCCGAAATCCTCCAACACGTGGGCATCGAACAGAACATCGGCGCCCCGCTGCCCCTGGACCTGGAATTCAAAGACGAGAGGGGCGCGCCGGTCAAGCTGGGCAGCTACTTCGGAGACAAGCCGGTCATCCTCACGCTGGTCTACTACGACTGTCCCATGCTGTGCACGGAGGTCCTCAACGGGCTCAGCCGGAGCCTGGCCCCGCTGAACTACAGCATCGGCGAGGAATTCGAAGTCGTGACCGTCAGTTTCGACCCGCGGGAAACCCCCACGCTTGCGTCGCAGAAGAAGGCGGTGTACACGCAACGCTACGGTCGGCCAGGCACACAGGAAGGCTGGCATTTCCTGACCGGCGAAGCGCCGGCCATCGACCGGCTGACGGGCACCGTGGGTTTCAACTATGTCTACGATGAAACTGAAGGCCAGTTCGTGCACGGCAGCGCCATCATGATCGTCAGTCCGCAAGGCACGGTTTCCCACTATTTCTTCGGGATCGAGTATCCGTCTGAAGACATCCGGCTTGCCATCATCGAATCATCGGAAGAAAAACTGGGCAACGTGTTCGACCAGATCATGCTGTACTGTTTCAACTACGATCCCGAGCAGGGCAGATACGGGGTCGCCATCATGAACGCGATGCGCGTCGCCGGTCTGATCACGCTGGTGGGCATGGGTTCCTTCATGATCATCATGTTCAAGCGGGACCGCCGCAGGCGGCGGGCGCGGAACGAACGCGGGGAAGGTGCGTAAACGGACGTAAGAGGCCGGACATAACCGTAAAGTGAGCGTATGAACAACCAATTCCAACTGCATCCCGAGATCGCATCAACCTTTGCCTTCGACGTCGATCTGCTGTATTTTTTCGTAGTGGCCGTCAGCATTATCTGCATGGCCCTGATCTGCGTCCTGATCTTCGTCTTCGCCATGAAGTACCGGCGGCGTACCGAGGACCAGCAGGCGGAGTCCCAGACGCACGGACATCTCGGACTCGAAATCACCTGGTCCGCCATTCCGCTCGTCCTCATGCTGATCATGTTCGCCTGGGGCGTGTGGCTCTTCTTCAGGGTCTACCAGATCCCCGACGGCGCCATGGAGTATTATGTCGTCGGCAAGCAATGGATGTGGCACGTACAGCATCCGACCGGCCAGCGCGAAATCAACGAAATGCACGTGCCGATCAACACGCCGGTGAAGCTGACCATGGCGTCCGAGGACGTCATTCACAGTTTCTTCATCCCGGCCTTCCGGGTGAAGAACGACGTGATACCCGGGCGCTATACCTCGCTGACTTTCGAGGCGACGAAGCCCGGCAAGTATCACCTGTTCTGCGCCGAATACTGCGGCACCGAACACTCGCTAATGGTTGGAAGCGTATACGCCATGGAACCGGAGGACTACCAGAACTGGCTGGGCGGCGGTGTGGCCGACGAAACACCCGAGGAAGCCGGCGCGCGGCTCTTCTCGCAGCTCAACTGCGATACGTGCCACAGCGACCAGGCCGGATCACGGGGGCCGTCCCTGAACGGCAAATTCGGTACGGAGGAAGTCCTCGCCAGCGGCGAACGCATCCTGATCGACGAAGCCTATATCCGGGAATCCATCGTGAATCCCCGGGTCCGGCTCGTGGCCGGCTATCCGTCGATCATGCCGACCTACCAGGGTCAGATCACGGAGACCAACATCTTCAATCTGATTTCCTACATTAAAACACTGCCGAGTACGGAGGGGGGCGCCCAATGAGCACGATAGCGCAGCAAGGGGCCGCCGAACACAGGATGCCCCGCGACCACTTTCTGAACGCGGCCTATACGGTCAGGTCCTGGCTGCTGACGATGGACCACAAGCGCGTGGGGCTGCTGTACCTGTTTTCGATCACCTTCTTCTTCCTGATCGGGGGCACCTTCGCCAGCCTGATCCGCCTGGAACTGGCAACGCCCGAGGCGGACCTCATGGAAGCGGACCAGTACAACGTGGCCTTCTCCATGCACGGCATCGTCATGATCTTCTTCTTCCTGATCCCGTCGATACCCGCCGTGTTCGGGAACTTCATCATGCCCCTTATGATCGGGGCCAAGGACGTGGCCTTCCCGAAGCTGAACCTGATGAGCTGGTACCTCTTCATCTTCGGCGGGACGTTCGGCGTGCTGACGACCCTGCTCGGCGGCGTGGACACGGGCTGGACCTTCTATACGCCCTTCAGCAGCACCTATTCCAACAGCAACGTGATCCTGGCGGGCATGGCGGCCTTCATCGCCGGATTCTCCTCCATCCTGACCGGGCTGAACTTCATGGTGACCATCCACAAGATGCGCGCCCCGGGCATAACCTGGTTCAAGATGCCCCTCTTCGTATGGGGCATGTACGCCACCAGCCTGATCATGGTCCTGGGTACCCCGGTCATCGCCATCACGCTGGCCCTGATGATGGTCGAGCGGGGACTGCACATCGGCATCTTCGACCCGGCCCTGGGCGGCGACCCGGTCCTGTTCCAGCACCTGTTCTGGTTCTACTCCCATCCGGCCGTGTACATCATGATCCTGCCCGGCATGGGCGTCATCTCCGAGGTCATCGCGGCCTTCAGCCGCAAGCGGATCTTCGGATATGATTTCATCGCCATGTCCAGCGTTTCGATCGCGGTCCTGGGCTTCTTCGTCTGGGGGCACCACCTCTTCGTGAGCGGCCAGTCGATCTACGCCGGCATGGTCTTCTCCTTCATCACCATGCTCGTGGCGGTGCCTTCGGCGATCAAGGTGTTCAACTGGATGGCGACCATCTACAAGGGATCGGTGTCCTATGACGCGCCCATGCTCTACGCGCTGGGCTTCATCGGACTCTTTTCCGTGGGCGGCCTGACCGGCGTGTTCCTGGCCATCATGGGGCTGGACATCCACATGCACGACACCTACTTCGTCGTGGCCCACTTCCACTACGTCATGGTGGGCGGCGCGGTAACGGCCTTCATGGCGGCGCTGCATTTCTGGTGGCCCAAGATTTCCGGCCGGATGTACCCGGAAGGATGGTCGCGCCTGGCCGCTTTCCTGATCTTCGCCGGGTTCAACATGACCTTCTTCCCCCAGTTCATCGTGGGGTATCTCGGCATGCCGCGGCGTTATCACGTCTACCCGGAGGAGTGGCAGCTGCTGAACATCATGTCCTCCGCCGGCGCCACCGTCCTGGCGGTGGCCTTCATCGTGCCCGTGATCTACCTGCTCTGGTCGCTGAAGAACGGGAAGATCGCCGGTCCCAACCCCTGGCGGGCCACGGGGCTGGAATGGATCCTTTCGTCGCCGCCGCCTGAGCACAATTTCCCGACCACGCCGATCGTGGAAGAGGAGCCGTATGATTACGGCGAGGTGATAGAGAATCCGGTGCACCAGGAAGAAGAAGAAAAAGAGCACGAGCACGCTTAACCCAGTGAAGGAGTAAGATCGTGTCAGTCGGTACGGAAGCGGCCTCTCACGGCCACCATGTACACGAAGATCATCCGCACTACATGCGTCACCAGTTCGACGACATGGATCAGCAGAACGATGCCGCGAGCCTGGGGATGTGGCTGTTCCTGCTGACGGAAGTCATGTTCTTCGGCGGGTTCTTCCTGGGATATTCGATCTACCGGAGCGAGTATTACGATTCCTTCGTCATCGGAAGCCAGAATCTCGACGTCTTCCTGGGCGGCCTGAACACCGTCGCCCTGATCACCAGCAGCGTCACCATGGCCTTCGCCGTCCGGGCAGCCCAGCTCGGCAAGAAGAACCACATCCTGATCTTCCTGGTGCTGACCCTCGTACTCGGACTCGTGTTCATGGTGAACAAGTATATCGAGTACTCCCACAAGCTGCACGACGGGTTGATTCCCGGTTACAATTTCCTGTGGACCGGCGCGGGCGACGGGCAGACCATACAGCTGTTCTACGGGTTCTACTTCTGCATGACCGGGACCCACGGCCTGCACGTGCTCATCGGTCTCGTGCTCATCGTCTGGCTGCTGATCCGAGTCTGGCAGAACAAGTTCACCACCGAGTACTACGCGCCGATCGAGAACTTCGGCCTGTACTGGCACTTTGTCGACCTGGTCTGGATCTTCCTCTTCCCGCTGCTTTACCTCATCGGCGGACTGGCCGTATAGGATATATACCATGTCTGAACACGCCGAAAACGTACATCACGCCGAAGGCGGCCACCATACCGAGGGCGGCCACGGGGATCACCACGGGCCCCACATCGCGACCTCGGCCAACTACCTGTTCATCTTCACGGCGCTGCTGGTCCTCACCGCCGTGACCGTGTGGGCGGCCACCATGGAACTGGGCTTTCTCAATACGCCTGTGGCCATGGGCATCGCCAGCGTCAAGGCCATCCTGGTGATCCTGTACTTCATGCACCTGAAGTTCAGCCCCGGCCAGACCAAGCTCGCCGCCGCCGCCGCCATCTTCTGGCTGCTCATCCTCCTCATCATCACCTTCTTCGACTACATCGGCCGCACCTGGCAGGACAATCCGCCGGGGTGGTAGCAGGTAAGGCAGTCTCAGAACGACGGGCACAGGATCCGATGCAATGCCCAAACCACCGGATGACCATGCCATCCTGATTGCCGTAACACGGCAGCAGTGTCGTGGAAGTCAAAACCCCGTTGGTGCGTAACGTCCTTTCTTTCCTGAGGTCGGACGCCAACGGGGTTTATTCGTTGGAAGCAAACTGCACGAACCGTCGGAACACTGCTTGATCTTCATCTCCTGAGTGTGTGCCAGTCCTGGTAACGTTACATCTGCGCCGACGAGACCGAGATGGCGTCCACCACCACGCCAACGCCACGCAGATTCCCGCAGATGTTTCCCCTCGCCCATTCATTCCTAAGCCAGGAGCACCACTTTTATTTATTGTTAACGAGGTTTTCAGGTTTACTACGACTGAAGTTCTATAAGAGACGTAATCGACATGGATGTAGTCCACATCAACGGAGCGCAGACGCGTCGGAAAGGATAGATCGTGCAACCTAACTCGTGGTACAATAGTCCGGTGGTTGCGGCTATTGCTGGTGCCGTGGTCAGCGTCTTTTTGGGACTGGTGACCGGTTTATTGATATTCTTCGGAACATCGATTGTTAACCGGCTGGATGGTATAGATGCCAGACTCCGCACTGTCGAACAGGACGTTGCTGTAATTAAAGGCCGTTTGAATATCAACACACGACTTCAGTAGGTATTGAAACAATTGTTCGATAGATAAAGGGATTTCAGACAGGACGGCGCCTATCTGACAGTCACCGTCTGGACGTTTCGGCCTCGCTCCGCGACAACCGGTAGGTCGCGTACATCAAACCGGCCAGCAGGATCACCACCAGGCCGCTGCCGACGAGGAGCGCGTATTCGTCGAGGAGCAGCAGGAGGTAGAGCGCGGTGTAGAGGGTCGCCAGCACGACGGCCACGTAGCCCGTGCTTCTGCCTGACCTGGAAGCCGCCGCGACGTAGACGCCGTTCATCGACGTGATCAGCGCGGCCGCGATCAGGTAGCCCCAGCCGAATCCGATGTGTTCGGCCAGCGACAGCAGCGCGAGGAAAAACACGACCAGGCCGATGCCCACCACGCCGAACTGCACGATGTGAAAGCGGACGCCCGTGATCAACTCGATGCATACCACGCTGATCATGGTGAATACGATGAACAGGATCCCGTATTCCAGGCTGCGGGACATGGAGCGATAAACGTCATCGGCCTTGAATACGCTGAAGCCGACCCCTCCCTTGTTTTCCGGCAAGCTGATTGCGCGCGGGCGACCCGGCTCGGCCTGGGATGCTCCGCGGACCTTGAACGGCAGCAATTCCACGGCGCCGCGTCCATGCGCGTCCAGTACCCGCGAATAACCTCTCGCGAGCTTACCCGTGGTCCACGTGGCCGTGAATCCGTCGGGGCCGACGGTCCGGTCGTCGGGCAGAATGCGTCCGTCGAAGCTCGGATGCGGCCACGTCGACGTCATGGTGATCCGGGTCTCGTCGCCCACGGGTTCGATGCCGAAGCGCTCAGTGCCGCGAAACGCGAGCGTGAGTTGAAACGCGCGGTCCCACGTGGTTCCTCCGGCAAACCGAACGGGCGCCTGCACGCCTTCACCGATCGTATCGAAACCGGTGCCGGCCTGCAGTTCCAC
>JAJECR010000367.1 GCA_022821935.1 Candidatus Latescibacterota bacterium | reverse complement strand
GGGACCGGAGCCCGGTACAGTCCTGATCGATGGAAATGGGCTGCCCCAGGCGCCGAGGTGGATTGCGGATGCCACCCTGCGCTATCCGGTGGCCTTGCCGGGCGGTTCCTACCTCGTTGCCACGACGGACCTTGCCTACCGCAGCGCAGTCAGGTTCTTTCTCTACGACTCCGTGGAATTTCAAGACGAACGGCTGCTGGAATGCGGCATACGCCTGTCCTTTCTGGCACGGGACACCGGGATGGAGATCTCCCTGGTCGGGCGGAACATCTTCGACGACGTATCGCTCACGGGCGGCATCGATTTCAACAACCTGACCGGCTTCGTCAACGAGCCGCTCTACTGGGGCATCGAAGTGGCGCGCCATTTCTGAGTCCGCGTCTGTACTTCCGGGTTCCTAAAACACTTGACACGGACCGTTTTTGCGGACACGTATATAATGAAGCCGAACCTCTACGTATCGGGGATCGGCTGACTAAGACAGACGTTGAAAGA
Source organism: Candidatus Latescibacterota bacterium (assembly GCA_022821935.1). GTDB lineage: Bacteria > JAAXHH01 > JAAXHH01 > JAAXHH01 > JAAXHH01 > JAAXHH01. Next base: position 3,205 of record JAJECR010000367.1, on the reverse strand, counting down.
CGGACTGATATTTTAAAAGCGAAATCGGCAGGTACGAACACCGGCCTGTAAACGGGGAGAAGAGATGTTAAGATTCGCGGAAGAGATCATGCTGCTCATGCTCGACGACGACGGAAAGTTCGTAGGCGTACCCGACCGCCTTCTACGGTATGGTCTCGCCGGAGGCGTGTTGATGGACCTGGCCCTCGAAAACCGCATCGACACCGATGTCGACAAGCTGGTTCTCGTGGACTCGAAACCCCTGGGGGACAACCTCCTCGACCCCTTGCTGGCGGATATCTCGGCGTCATCCGAGACACATGGGGCGCGGTACTGGATCGAGCACACAGTCGACCGTGCCGACGACATCCGGGAGACGGCAATCGACAGGCTGATTGAACGGGGCATCCTGAGCAGGGAAGAAGGCCAGTTCCTGTGGGTCTTCCGGTCGCGGCGCTATCCGACTATCGACGGAACGGCCGAGCGCGAAGTCAAACTCCGCATCATGGAGGTGCTGTTCAGCGACAAAATACCCAGTCCCCGCGACGTCGTGATCATCAACCTCGCCCACGCGTGCAACCTCTTCAAGGAGATCCTCTCCGCGCGGGAACTCGCGCAGGCCGCCGACCGCATCGACCAGGTGCGCAAGCTGGACCTCATCGGCCAGGCCATGTCGAGGGCGATCTCGGACATCGAACTGTCGCTAACCCTCGCCGTGGAACGGGGCTATTACATATAGGCGCTGCATATAAGGGGTCCGGCCTGCGGGACTTCGGCCGGACAGGTGCAGGGTGTTGAAAGTCGCACGCGCCGCCGGCCTACCTGCCGTGGCACCGTTTGAACTTCAGACCGCTTCCGCAGGGACACGGATCGTTCCGTCCCACCGTTCGGAAGCGGTCTTGTATTGTGCGGTCGGCCTCGCGCCGGCGGATAAAGGACATCACGTTGGCGGGTGCACGCCTGTGCCGAAGTTCATTGGCCATGAACCGCATGGGGCCGTCAATGTGATGAAAGAAGGCCTTGTACCCCTCGCACAGATAGTTCAGGCCCGGTTCACCGTCGGGCGTCGTGATAATACGGTTCTTCGGACACCCCCCGTTGCAGATGAACCGCACGTCGCATGACAGGCAGTATTGCGGCAGGGTGTCCAGCTTGGCCTGCCCGAAGGCCCGCTGCTGCTCGGACAGGACCATCTCCATCATGGGGATCTCGGTGATATTGCCCAGTTTGTAGTCCGGCTCGACGTAGTGGTCGCAGGCATAGAGGTCGCCGTTGTGTTCGAGGGCCAGGGCGTCGCCGCAGGTTTCCATGAAAATGCACAGTCCCGGGCTCTGGCCCGACCAGGCGGCGAGGGACACGTCGAAGATCTGCACGTACATTTTCCCCACGTCCCGGCGCACCCACTCGTCGAAAATCCGGATCAGGAAGCGGCCATACTGCTTTCCCGTCACTGACCGGTCCGTCACCTCGTCGCCTTCCTGGTACCCCGTCTCGTTGTCCCGCTCCACGATGGGAATGAACTGCAGGAACCGCGTCTTCACTACGTCCCGCATGAAACGGTACACCGCCAGGGGGTGTTCCGCGTTCGCCGCGTGCACGGTGGTCAGGATATTGAATTCGACCTCGTGGATCCGCATCATTTCCGCCGCGCCCATCACCGCGTCGAAGGTCGGCTTGCCGCCCTTGTCGACCCGGTAGGCGTCATGCAGCGCCTTGGGTCCGTCCAGGCTCAGGCCGATCAGGAAGTCGTTTTCGTGGAAGAACCGGCACCAGTCGGCGTCAAGGAGCGTGCCGTTGGTCTGCAGGGAGTTGAAGAGCCGCGTGCCGGGTTTCTGGTGTTTCTTCTGAAGCTCGACGGCCTTCTCGAAGAACTCCAGCCCCATTAGCGTGGGCTCGCCGCCCTGCCAGGCGAAGGTGACCTCCGGAACCTGCTGGGCCTCGATGTACTGCCTGACGTACTCTTCGAGCAGGTCGTCGGACATGCGGAACCCGCTGCCGGGGTACAGGTCTTCCTTGGCGAGGAAGTAACAGTACTTGCAGTCGAGATTGCAGATGGCCCCCCGGGGTTTCATCATCACGTGAAACGCCGGGACCGGGACCGGATCTCCTCCGGCGGAAGGCATGGCCGATGCCGGGACTGCGGTGGATGCGTCAACGGTATTCACGGCCTGGCTCCGTCACAATGTGTAGTTCAATCGATTCCATATTCCGAGACATTTACCGGGACAGGAAAATACGCCCTCGTCCGTCATCGCACTGTCTGGACCGGGGCCGCCGCACCGACGCTCATCGACGGCCGCACCGACGCGCACGCACGACCGCACCGACGCTCATCGACGGCCGCACCGGATCCAGGGATCCAGCACATCACGCGGATGGCCGGGAAACCCGTGCACGCCCCGTGACCGGTCGAACTGGTATATACGCGACGCCTTCCACTTCGTGTAGGGGAAGGATCGCAGGTTCTCACCATCCAGTGCGTCCGAAGCGCCCGGATGACCACACGCTTCCACGCCACGCAGGTACAGATCGTCCGCTACATTTCGGTCGGACGAGGCCCGGTTTACCACTTCGTCCGGATCCTCGGCCGTGTTGAACAGCTGTGCCCGGCCGCCGTTGGCCAGATAAATATACTTCCATTCGCCGCTTCGGGCCATGATTTTGAACCGGTCCGCCCCCGGTTCGCCGTAGTATCCGAACAGGGTTTCCCTGGGTTGAACGCTACCATCGAGTGCTCCGAGCACGTCCACCCCGTCACGCACCTGGGTCTGTCCGGCGGCATGGGTGGCGATGGCGTAGAGATCGGTCAGGCAGACCAGTTCGTTCCTGCGGACGTCCCGCGGCAGCCTGTCGGGCCAGCTCACCAGGAAGGGCACCCGCGCCGACACGTCGAAGAAACTCTCCTTCTGCCACGCGGTATGGTCGCCGAGGTGGTCGCCATGGTTCGAGAAAAAGCAGATGAGGGTATTGTCGGCATCCTCGCGGGCCTCCACGGCGTCCAGGATCCGTCCCAGGCAATCGTCGATGTAAGTGATCTCACCATAATAACGGGCCTTGAGCGCCCGGGTCAAAGCATCGTTGATTTCGTCTGCCCAGATGATCCGGTTCATGAAGGGAATCTGTTCGTCCATATGGTCCGCCGCCGGGTCGCCGCGGACCGGACCGGGCATGCGGTCGGGATCGTAAATGCGGTTGAAAGGTACAGGCGGCGCGAAGGGTGGATGGG